>NZ_JAGQCS010000009.1 GCF_024346315.1 Cyanobium sp. ATX 6F1 | reverse complement strand
TGCCAGGTAAAACTTTCATCCAATACCATCAGCTCAAGCTGCCGATCATCCGAGAGGAGTGAGTGGCGCGAGTGAGATGGAGAGAAGGCCACCCGAAGGGGTGGCTTTCTTGTGTCTGGAGATTCTGCTACCGCTCGAGGTCGCTCTAAAGTCAAGTCATCTTGGCTTGATGCGACGTTGGAGCACCAAGGTCCTTTGAGGCGAAGGGGGATTCCTCGTCGCCTGTTGAGGGTGTTCTGGCGAGCCTATCGCTTGTGGGATCGAAACGATTGCGTAGATCTGAGCGCAGCTTTCGCGTATCACAGCCTGCAATCTTTATTCCCGATCCTGCTCATTGTGGTGTCGATAGCCAGTCGCATCCTTGGTCGTGATGATGGATTGACGGAAAGAATTCTTGAATCGGCTTCAACGATTCTTCCTGATTCTGCGGAGCCCTTCGTGCGACTTTCCCTGGATAAGTTGTATCGCCAGGGTACGGGCGCCGGAATCGTCGGTCTGGTCTTTCTTCTGCTCACAGCAAGCAACGCTTACCTCACCCTTCAGCGAGGGGCAGATCGGCTTTGGGGACTGCGCACCAGCGCTCCGCAGCTGGTGAGCTGGCAGGTCTCCGTTGCACATTTTCTGCGTGTTCGCATCGAGGCCTTCGCACTGGTGTTCTTCGTGGCTGTGTTCATGGTGCTGGATCAGCTCACCACCAGCATTCGCATGCTCGATCCGTCCTCCTGGCGCGCTGCTATGGCGGAGTGGGTGCCCGGATCGTTGTTGCTGTTCTTTCCTGTTTCAGATGCGCTTGATCGGTTGATCTCCGCTGTGATCTCCTGCCTGCTGGCCTATGCCCTGTTGCGGTTGTTGCCTTCTCGAAGGGTGCCGATGGGTCCGCTGATCCCAGGCGCGCTGCTGATCGGCCTCAGCCTCACGCTCTTGAACGTGGCCCTGGGCCGAAGCCTCGTGTCGCTGGGTTCCCGTTTCCAGGCCTACGGCGTGATCGGTGGCGTGCTGGTGTTGACCCTGTGGGTTTGGCTGGTGGGGGTGATTCTTTATTACGGCCTGGCCCTCAGCGTTGTGATCAGTGGTCGAGCGACTGGGGGGCCATCCACACCCCACGGCGAGGGCCATCGGCTGAACCAGGGAGCAGGATGAACACATCTGTGGTGAACGAGTGGGCAAACCAAGCCTTTCCCTGCGTCCCCTGCCTGCGAGCCTGGCTCTGCTCTGCGCCGGTGTCGGCGCCGTTGTGTTGCTGGCCTTCCTGACGTTCACCTTGGTGCCGGTGCTGGTGGCCGTCGGGCTGACGGCTGCTCTGTTGGTGGGAGCGCTTCTGTGCGGCTGGGCCGGCATCGAGGCCTTGGCCGCTCTCGAGCGCTGGATGGAGACGGACCAGCGCTTCCGTCGCTGATGCAGCGTCCTTTCCCCGGGTTGTGGGTGTTGCTGCTGGGTCTGCTGGTGCTGGCTCCAGGTCCCGCCGGGCGACTCCTGCTCGATCTCCTCGGCGGTCTCACCCTCACCCTGCTGCTGTTGCCCTTGCTGCTGGCGGGCGTTGGTGTGATCGCCTGGAAGGTTCTCCAGAGCCGCCTGCGCACCTGCCCAGCCTGTGGTCTCTCCAGCCTTGGTACGGAGCAATGTCCTGCCTGTGGAACGTCCCTCGGCGGAGCCACCCAGAGCGGCTCTCCTGCGTCAGCGGAGGCGATCGACCCCACCGACGTCACGATTGATGTGGTGGCTCAAACGGTGCTGGATCCCCACTCAGACGGCTGAGCTCAAGCAGCCGCCGCTCCCGTAGAAACAGGAACAGGGGCGCCCCGCAGGCAAAAGCCACCGTCACGGTGCAAAGCAGCACCAACCAGAGGCCACGCATGCCCAGGCGGCGGCTTTCCACCACGATCCAGAGCAGCACGGCCGTCGAGCCGATCAGCAGATCCCGGGACAGGGATTGGGCGGCGGGGTTGGCATTGGCCAACCGCACGAACAACCCCAGGTCGAAGACTGCGCCGTACTGACGCATGAATTCCAGGTTGGCCATCCAGGGAAGGATGGCACCAGCCACCGCCAGAGCGAGGTAGATCCAGGCCACCCAGGGTCTTGGCGCGTTCAACGGCCTCGGCTCGATGGTGTTGGTCATAACAGGGCGTCCGCCGAATGGACTGGGGTGAGGGTTTCTGGGTCGAGCTGGAGGACCTCCTGCTCCACCGCCGCCAGCACCTGCTCGCAGCGTTCGCCGTAGGCCAGGGCCCGGCGGTAGAGGTCAACCATCTGCTCGACCTCCAGGTCGTCCGACTGCAGCTGGGCGATGGCCAGATCCATGGCGGTGCGGGCCTGGTGGTAGCTGAGGCCAGCGATGGCCCTGGCCCAGTCGTTGGTTGCCCCAGGGGGACTCCCCGGCACAACCGTGCTCACGCCGGCCTTGGACCGGGGCTTTTTCGTCGGGGCGGGTTCGCTGGCACTCATGGGGTCGATGCGGAGCTGGGCGCTGGAGGGGGGAGATGGGCCGTTGAATGCACCGCCGTGACCAGGGCCTCGGCGCGGCCATCAGCCACCTGGGCTTCGATCGCATTGCCTGGGGCCAGCTGTTCGACGGAGCGCACCAGCTTGCCGTTTGATTGGCGCAGCAGGCAAAACCCTTTGCTCAGCAACCGTTCCGGCGAGAGGGCCTCCAGTAGATGGCGGCGTTGTGCCAGTTCGCGGCGGCGGGCCTCCAGGGCCCGGGAGGGCTGCCAGAGCTGGAGCTGCTGGCGACGGTCGTGATCGAGACGGGCGATTCCCTCCAGTCTCAGGCGCAGCAGGCTGTGCAGCTGCCGCCGCTCTTGCTGGATCCGCTGCAGGGCCGCCGGGCGATCGGGCAGCAGGGCGACGATGGCGGCGGTGGGGGTGGCGGCTCGGTAGTCCGCCACCAGATCGGCAATGGTGGTGTCGTCTTCGTGGCCCAGGCCGGTCACCACCGGCAGCGGGCAATGGGCCAGCAGGCGGGCCAGGGATTCGCCATCGAACACCGCCAGGTCTTCACGGCTGCCGCCTCCCCGGGCCAGCACGATCGCCTCCAACCCAAGGATCTCAGCCTGCTCCAGCAGACCAGCAAGGGTCGCGCAGATCCTGGCCTCGACCGCTCCCTGGACGGGTATGGGCACCACCACCAGGCGGGTGGCGGGCCAGCGCTCGGCTGCCGTGCGCAGCATGTCGGCGAGGGCGGAACTGGGAACGCCGGTGAGCAGCGCGATCGCCCGGGGGGCCTCCGGCAGCGGGCGCTTGCGCTCGGGCTCGAACAGCCCCTCGGGGGCCAGCCGCTCCAGGGTGCGCTCGAACTGACGCAGCACGCTGCTGAGACTGGGTCGCACATCCAGAACATGCACGGCCAGGGAAGCCCGGGCGGCCCAGAAGTTGAGCTTGCCCACCACCACCACCCCGTCGCCCTCTTCGGGCCGGAAGGTCAATCGCGTGAGCTGGGAGGCCCAGACCACGGCGCTCACGGAGGCCTCCCCGTCCACCAGGGTCATCCACAGGTGGCCCTTCTTGAGCTGGGGCCGGGACACGGTGGCGTCGATCAGGAAACGGGGGGCGAAGCCCCGCTCCAGCAGGTTGCCGATCGCCTGGTTGAAGCTCGCCACGCTGTAGCGAGGCAGCCCATCCCTGCGGCTGGTCCCGGTGCTGATCAGAGCCGCGTCGCTGGCGAGGCCCTGGGAGGCCCCATCGGTCCAACTGGACTCCATCGACGTCGCGGGCTCAGTGCTCAAGGTGCCGGTAGCAGGACCACCAATAGAGGCTGATGGCGCAGGCGATCACCAAGACCGCACGGCCGATGGGGTGAGCGATGTTGACGGCCCCGATCGTGCCGATCACCATGGCGCTGCTCAGCTGGCGAGAAGCGTCGCGGCGGTTCTTGGCGTGGAAGCGTGCCAAGGCTGGATCGAATCCTCTGGGTCCCAGCCACTCTGATGGATGGTCGGGGGGTGGGCTGGTTGCCGGGCGAGGTTGTCCGATCAAAAGCGGGGCAGCCTGGAGTCAGAGCTGGTCTGCGTGGTTGCTGCAGTTGCACGAAGCCAGAGCGCCAGGGGGACAGGCTGCCCCCTGGGAGAAGGGATCCAATGAAAAAAGGTTCCTAGCCTGAAGCCATCTCCTGCGTCTGTCGGCTCTGGTCCCCGCTGTCCGTCGCCGGCTGCTCCAGCAGCAACTGGCGGTCACCCTGCCCGCCGCCCCTGAGCTGGTCTTGGTCACGGATCTCGATGGCACCCTGCTGGCGGGCTCGACGGCCTGGCGCCGAGGCTTCTACGGGTGGCTCGGCCGCGAACGCCATCGGGTGTTGCACCTGTTCTGCACCGGCCGGGACCTGGCCTCGGTGGCCCGGGTGCTGGAACAGGACAGGCCCCTGGGCCTGCTGGCCCCCCATCTGGTGATCAGCGATGTGGGTTGCACCGTGGCCTGTGGGGCGAGCCTGCGCCCGGTCCCCCTGGCGGTGGAGCCGATCGACCGGCGCTGGCGGGGCCTGCCTGAGCGCCTGGGCCCCTTGCTGCACGGTCAGCCCGGACTGGTCGCCCAGCCCCAGAGTCACAACCGTCGTCTGGCCTACTTCTACGATCCAGCGCGCCTGGACCACCGCCTGATCCCCCGCCTCGAGGCCGAAGGGGTCGATTGCCTGCTCTCGGATGGGCGCTACCTGGATGTGCTCCCTGCGGGCGTGAACAAGGGCACCACGTTGAAGGCGCTGCTGGGCTGGTTGGAGGTGGATAGCGATCGGGTGGTCACAGCCGGTGACACGCTAAACGATCTGGCCATGTTCGAAACGGGCCTCAAGGGAGTGATGGTGGCCAACGCCGAAGCGGCCCTGCGATCCCACCTGTCGCGGTTGCCGGCCACCTACCTGGCCCGGGGCGAGGGTTGCGCCGGCATTGCCGAAGGGCTCACCCACTTCGGCTTTGGCCACCTGCTCAGGGGGGTGAGTTGGCCGCCTTCCGCTTCGTGAAGGCGGTGGGGGTGGCGTTGAGCGGATCCTCGGGCCAGGGATGCTTGGGGTAGCGGCCCCGAAGTTCCTGCCGCACCTGGGCGTAACTGCCCTGCCAGAAGCCTGCCAGATCCTGGGTGATCTGCACGGGCCGGCCGGCGGGGGAGAGCAGTTGCACGGTCACCGGCAGCTGGCCCCCCAGCACCCTGGGACCTTCCTTGAGGCCGAACAGCTCCTGCAGCTTCACGGCCAGAACGGGTTCGCCGGAGCTGTAGTCGAGGCGGGCGAGGCGACCGGTGGGGATCGCCACCTGCTCCGGCAGCCGCCGGTCCAGTTCGGAGCGCAAGCTCCAGGGCATGCCGCTCCAGAGGACCTCCCCCAGGTCGATCGCCGCCAGCTCCGCCAGGGATCGCAGCCCCAGCATTTGCTCCCCCAGCCAGCCGTCGAGGTCGGCGGCCAGGGCGCCATCGCTGCGGTCGGGCCAGGGGGGGCCCAGGTGCCGATGGGCCAGCACCAGCCGGTGCTGCAGTTGCCGCCGTGCGGGCGTCCAGGGGAGGAGCTGCAGACTGCCATTCCTCAAAGCATCGAGCAGGCAGGCGCTGACCGCAGACTCCGGTGGATCACTCCAGGGCCGGCTGCCCAGCCGCAGGGCTCCGAGCCGTTGCTCGACCAGGCCACGCACCCGTCCCTCTGCCGGGTCCCAGCTGACGCTCCTCACCTCCTCGCCCGCTTCGGTGCTCAGCCGCTCCAGGACCGCCGCCGGCAGGGGCAGGGCGGCGAGAATCCGTGCTTCCGAGCCGGCCCCGGCGGGAACGTTCGCCATTCCGCCGCTGGCGCTGCCCGCCTCCAGGCCAGCGACCGCCAGGGCTGGGCAGCCCAGCAGGGGATCGCTGGGATGGAGCAGGGCCCCCTGGCCGCTGCGCATCAGGTAGCGGTTGGAGCCCGCCCCGCGGGCGATCGCCACCCGCTCCGGGTAGGCCCAGGCCACCAGCTCGGCGCTGACCTCGGCCTCCGGGCCGAGCTCGGCTTCGGGGCCGCCGGCGTTTGCCGTCTGGGCAGGGATGGCCTGATCCAGCTGGCGCCGCAGTTGCCGTTGCAGCTCCAGCAGTTGCCACCGCTGGGGATCACGTCCCCCCTGGCGCAGCCAGTCCAGGCGCCGGATCAGGTCGCAGCCCGCCTGCCGTGGATCAAGGGGATCCCGTTCGCTGAGCAGCACGGCCAGCTCACAGCCCAGCTCCGGGCAGCCCAGTCGGGCGGCGCGCAGCAGCAGGTGGCCCAGGCGCGGGTGCAGGCCGAGTCGGGCGAGAGCCCGGCCATGGGCGTTCAGGGCCGCTCCCCCATCCAGGGCCCCCAGTTGGCGCAGCAGGGTCTGGCCCCTCAAGAGACTGGCGAGCGGGGGTGGCTCCAACCACGGCAGCTCGCTTCCCAGCCCAGCCCCCCACTGGGCCAGCTGCAGCACCAGGGGCGCCGGGTCGCACTCCAGCAGCTCGGGGGGATCGAAGGCGGGTCGGCGCTGCTGCTCCGCCGGTGACCAGAGGCGGATGCAGCGGCCGGGGCCGAGTCGTCCAGCCCGGCCGGCGCGCTGCTCGGCGCTGGCGGCGCTGGAGGGCAGCGTCACCAGGCCATCCATGCCGGTGCGGGGGCTGAAGCGGCTGCGGCGACTGAGGCCGCTGTCGATCACCAGGGTCACCCCCTCGATCGTCAGGGAGCTTTCGGCGATGGCCGTGGCCAGCACCACCTTGCCGTTGGCCCTGGGCGCCGGTGAGATCGCCCGTTGCTGGGCGGCCAGGGGCAGGTGGCCATGCAGGGGGGCGATTGCCAGCTCGGTGGCCCAGGGGCAGGCCTCGAGGGCGTCCTGGCACTGACGAATCTCCCGTTGACCGGGGAGAAACACCAGAACGGTGTCACCGGCGCAGCGATCGCTGAGCCAGTGCTGCTCCAGGGCCCTGATCACCTGCCGGGCCAGGGTCTCCCGCTCCCGCGGCGGTTGGTGGCTGATGGCCACCGGGTAGCAGCGGCCCTCACTGGTGATCACCGCCGCCTCAGGCAGCTGGGCGGCCAGGGGCTGCAGATTCAAGGTGGCGGACATCACCCCCAGGCGCAGCTGCGGGGCCAGCACGGAGCGGGCCTCCCGCAACAGCGCCAGGGCCAGATCGGCCTCGGCCCGACGTTCGTGGAACTCATCGAAGAGCACACAGGCCACCCCTTCGAGGGCGGGGTCGCCCTGCAACCGCCGCAGGAACAGGCCATCGGTGAGCACCTCGATCCGGGTGGCGGCGGAGACCCGTTGCTCCAGCCGCACCCGGTAGCCCACCCGCTCTCCGACCGTCTCCCCGAGGTTGGCGGCCAGGCGCTCGGCGGCGGCCTTGGCGGCCAGGCGCCGGGGTTCGAGCATCAGGATCAGGCCCGCCCCGTCGCCTTCGTTCGGGAAGCGATCCAGGTGCTCCAGCAGGGCCAGGGCCACCCGGGTGGTCTTGCCGGCGCCCGGGGGAGCCTGGAGCAGCAGCGTTCCCCCGGCGGGCAGGGCGGCGACGATGCGGCCGAGCAGGGGATCGATCGGAAGGGTCTCAGCCCACCGGGGCAGGCTCATCGACCGCACCCCTGGTGGGGCTGGCGTTTCAGCCGAGGGCGCCGATCGTGAAGGCCACCAGCAGGGTGCTGAGCACCCCCAGAGCGGCCAGAAGTTGGACCAGGGGCCCGAAGGAGAGTTTCAGGGAAAACATGAAGAAATCCTGAAGATGATCGTCTCTCCTTTGTAGCTCCCCTGGCAAGGCTCAGCGGTGGCCATGGGCACCAATCGCCTTCAGCGCACGTGGCGGGCACCGTCGACCGGGTGGTAGGCCTCGCCAGTGGTTTCCTCGTAGACGATGGCCGGCAGGCCGGTTTCAAACATCGTCTGCAGGGCTTCTTTGAGGTAGGGGTTCCAGCCACCGGTGGTCACCTTTCCGTGGCGCACGGTCCAGTCCCAGGTGCCCTGGAGATCGCGGGGGATCCGGCCTTCCCGGTCGCGGCGGGCCACCAGATCCTGCGATTCCACCAGCCCGACCAGGATCGGATCCTTGCCATAGGCCGGGGTGATGCTCAGTTCAAGGCGCACCGGATCCTCCTTGATCAGGTGCAAGCGGAAGCGGGGTGGAAGCTTCAAGCCCCCCAGGACGGCCGCCACGATTCTTGTTCTCTGGTCCAACGATGAAGCCTCTACCGGTTATCTCGGGCACGCACCGGTTGTACCAGTTCACGGACCCGTCCCAGGGTATTCAGGCGGGGTCCCGGGGCAGGGCGGTCTGTTCGTTGTCGCCGCTGAAACGCACGGTCAGCAGATCGTCCTGGGTGATCTGACCGTCGGAGTCAAGCAATTCAGGGTGAATGGTGAGACGGCCGGTGCGGTCGGAGCCGCCCGATCCCGTTGGTGTGTTGACCGAGGAGACTGCGCCTGCATCACCCGGCCGGGGGATCGCCTTGTAGCCCTGGCCCATCACCTTGAAGGCCTGATAAAGCAGCACCAGGACACAGGCGGCGTAGGCCAGGGGAAGCAGTTGGGAGAGAACGGGGCTCATGGCGAAGCAAAGCTGAGGGACCAGGACGCCGTGGTCAGTCCATCATTGCCGAGATGGGGAATTTTGGGCGTAGGTCCAGGCCCAGAGGGTGCTGCAGGCCGCACCGAAGGCGAGAAAAGCCAGCAGTAGATGGTCAGTGTTCATCGGTTGACACAGAACTTCATTAAGCTTAAGCCTACAAAAGGCCTCTTGCGGCCTGGCCGCCGCCTCGGCCAGGGGCGATCCGCGCATTCGGTCACATCTCGGCCCTCTCGCAGCTGTTCAAGGACCGCCAACGCTTCTTAGCGTCTGAATGACACGTCCGTGCGGTTGCATGCCGAGGCTTTCCTGCCGGCCCCATCGGGCCGTTCCATTGCTCTCCGTTCTGCTGCTGAGTTCGGCCACCCCGCTGCTGATGCCCCCCTTGGGCGCCGAGGCCGCAGGTGGCGCTCTCTCTGGGATCTCCAAGCAGTCGTTTGTGGCCGAGGCGGTGCGCCGCACCGGGCCGGCAGTGGTCACGATCGACACCGAGCGCACGGTGGTCAGCCGCGGTGGATCGGGCCTGCCCCAGGGACTGCTGATGGACCCGATGTTCCGTCAGTTCTTTGGGATGCCCCAGGCCCAGCCCCCCTCCCAGCGCACGGAGCGCGGCCAGGGCAGCGGTGTGATCTTTCAGGCCGAGGGCTTGATCCTCACCAACGCCCACGTGGTCGAAAAGGGCAGCCGGGTGACCGTCGGGCTCAAGGACGGTCGCCGGGTGGAAGGCAAGGTGGTGGGCCTTGACCCTGTCACCGACATGGCGGTGGTGCGGTTAATGGGAGCAGGGCCCTGGCCGGTGGCTCCCCTAGGCAATTCCGATGCCCTGCAGGTGGGGGATTGGGCCATTGCCGTCGGCAACCCCTACGGCCTCGATAACACGGTGACTCTGGGGATCATCAGCAACCTCAACCGCAACGTCAGCAAGCTGGGGATCACTGATAAGCGGCTGGATCTGATCCAGACCGACGCCGCCATCAACCCTGGTAATTCCGGCGGCCCGCTGCTCAACGCCGATGGCGAGGTGGTGGGCATCAACACCCTGGTGCGCTCTGGCCCGGGGGCCGGCCTGGGATTCGCGATCCCGATCAACCGTGCCCGCACCATCGTGAGCCAGCTGTTGGCCACTGGCCGCGTGAGCCACGCCATGATCGGTGTGGGCCTTGATGCGGTGAGACCGGGTGAAGGTCAGGGGGCCAGCCGTGGTGCCGTGGTGATGTCGGTGAGCCCGGGAAGTCCTGCCGAGCAGGCGGGAGTGCGCCGGGGTGATGTGATCGTGGCTGTGGAGGGAAAGCCCCTGGCGGGTCCTCCCCAGCTGATCACAGCAGTGGAGCAGAACGGCGTGGGCCGTCCGATGCAACTGGACTTGATCCGAGCGGGGACCCCACTGCAACTGCGGGTGACCCCGACGGAGCTATCAGCTCAACTGGGCCGTTAAAGCACGTCCATGGCACCGGCAGGGGGAGCGGCTGGATTCGATGGGTCGGCCCCCATGAGCTCAATCCCCTTGAAGGCATCGATCGAGAAACTCGAGGGGGTGGCTAGCTGTTGACGCATGATCCATTGGGTGGCCGCCTTCTGGCTTTGCCAGGCTTGGAGCAACTGCTTGGCCAGTCCCTGCAGCATCTGCGGATCACCAGTGGAATCGATCACCCGATTCATGCGCTCCAGTTCGAACTGCTGGCCAATGCTGAGGGCGAGTTGATCGGACATGGCGAGGTCACGACGGGGCGTTGGACTGAACCAATGCTACGAAGTGTTTCGGGTCGGCGCGTATCCAATGCCACAGAGCTACCCGCTGGCTGTCAGCGCCTCCGCACCGGACGGGCGTGCCTTGGGAGGCGCTCTCCCTTGACCTGGTGGTTCAGCTCACTTGCCGCAGTTCCTCCACGCACATAGTCACGCATTCGCCGTCATCCAGGGAGCAGGTGGTGATGCACTCGAAATAGGTTTCGGCGGCTTCCCTGGTGCGGTGGTGGTGAGGCTGATAGTCGCCGGCGCCCTCCAGGTCCTGGGGCTTGGAGGAGGTGTAATCACCGATGGGGAAAGTCATCAATCCCGAAGCGGGGGGTACTGTCAGGTTATGCACACCTTTGAGGGTGCACCCACGAAATGAGTTTTCCTTCATAGAGCAGATTTGCCTAGCTGGAAGGAAGGTTCAGGCCGCCGTGCGTCCCGCCCCCGAGCGGGCCTTCTGTTTCTGCTGGTTGCTGGCTTTCTTGGCCTCCCGGGCACGGGCTGCCGCGAGCTCCTGCCGCTCGGCGGCCTCCTCTTCCTTCTTCTCCTGGTAGTAGGCGTAGTCGCCGCGGTAGAGCACCAGTTCGCCGTCGCGCAGCTCGACGATCTTGTTGGCCACTCGTGCGATGAAGTAGCGGTCGTGGGAGACCAGCAGGGCAGCCCCCTCGTAGGCCATCAGCGCGTCTTCAAGCATCTGCTTGGCGGGGATGTCCAGGTGGTTGGTGGGTTCATCCAGCACCAGCAGGTTGCAGGGGCTCAGCAGCATCAGGGCCAGTGCCAGGCGGGCCTTTTCGCCCCCGGAGAGCTTGCCTGCCGCTTTAAACACCGAGTCGTTGCTGAAGCCGAAGCTGCCCAGCAGTGAGCGCACCTGGGTCTGGGTCCAGTCGGGCACCGCCTCGAACAGGGTGTCGATCACGGTCTTGTCAAGATCCAGGGCTTCGGCCTGGTTCTGCTCGAAGTAGCTGGCGATCACGTTGTGCTCCCCCAGGCGGGCGCTGCCGTCATCTGGGGATTCGCCGCCCATCACCAGCCGCAGCAGGGTGGATTTGCCGGCGCCGTTGGGGCCCACGAAGGCGATCCGATCGCCGCGCTCCACCTCCAGATCCGCCTCCAGGAAAAGGATCTTGTCGTCATAGCTGTGGGTGAGCTTTTCGAACACCGCCACCTGACGGCCGCAGCGGGGCGCTGGTGGGAACTGGAAGCGGGGCCCACCGACGGCCTCGATCGGCGCTTCGATGCGCTCCACTTTCTCCAGCAATTTCTCGCGGCTCTTGGCCTGGGTGCTGCGGGTGGCGCTGGCCCGGAAGCGGTCGATGTAGGCCTGCTGGGTGCTGAGCTCTTTCTGCTGGCGCTCGAAGGCCGCCTGGCTGGCTTCGCGCTCCAGGGCCTTCTGCTCCAGGTGCTGGCTGTAGTTGCCCAGGTAGGTGCGGGAGACCCCGCGCTCGGTTTCAACGATCTGGTTGCAGACCCGATCGAGGAAGGCGCGGTCGTGGCTGATCACCACCAGAGGGATCGTCTGGCTGGTCAAGTAGCCCTCCAGCCACTGGATCGTTTCCACGTCCAGGTGGTTGGTGGGCTCGTCCAGCAGCAGCAGATCGGGTTGTTGCAGCAGGATCTTGCCCAGGGCGATGCGCATCTGCCAGCCGCCGGAGTAGTCGCCCACGGGCCGTTCGGCCCCCTCGGGGCTGAAGCCGATCGCGGGCAGAAGCTTGTCGATGCGGGCATCGAGCTCATAGCCGTGCAGCGCCTCGAAGCGGCTGTGCAGGCGCCCCAGTTCGTGGATCAGTTCATCAAGGTGGTCGGGATCGCTGGCCGCCTGCTCGCTGGCCATTTCCTTTTCCACCTGGTGCTGGCGGATCAGCACAGTGGCGGCCTCGCCGAAGGCCTGGAACAACTCCTCGCGCACCGTGCGTTCGAGGTCCACATCGAACTCCTGCTGCAGGTAGGCGATCCGGGGATCGCCTTGTTTGACCACCTGGCCGGTGGTGGGTTCCTCCAGGCCGGCAATGATGCGCATCTGGGTGGACTTGCCGGCGCCGTTGACGCCCACCAGCCCGATCCGATCACCGCCTTTGACCTCCCAGGTGACATCGCGCAACGCCTCGCCCGTGGGGTAAATCTTTGAAACGCGTTCAAGACGGAGCACGGTGACGGTGGGGAACCTGGTGTAAGGCCATCATCACCGTTCGCCGGAGTGGGCGCTGCCGCTGGGGCGGCACGAACCTGTCGCCCCAACGTTGCATCACGGATGTGTTCAGTGCTCCTGGCGGTCAGGACGACGCGATTCGGCAAACTCGATTCACCAGCTCCCTGCAACCGCCCGCCCATGGTCAAGCGTCTGGAGCAGGTGGCGGCAGTGGTGATCGCGGCGGGCCTGGCGATCGTGAGCTACTGGCTCTTCTTCAGCTGGGCCAAGCGCGATGACAGCAAGCCCAGGGGGATGCCGGTGCCTGCACCATCGCTGAGTCAGCCAAGCCCCCAGCGGCCAGCGCTGCCGGAGTCCGCCCCAGCGCCAACTTCTGCTCCCCAGCCCTGAACGGCTTCAGAGTCCGCCGCGGGCCTTCACCAGCCACTGCTTGCTGGCGTCGTCGTCAAGGGAGGCGATGAACTGGCGGATGGTGTCGTCAGTGAGCTCGAGGCCCCGCTCCTGGCCCAGTTGGCGGATCCGTTTCACGGTGCCGCTGGGGTCCTGGAGGGCCTGACGGAAAAGGGAGCGGGTGAGTTCGCTGTCCTGGCGGATCAGGTCGTAGAGCTCGGCGGCGGCGGAATCGGCCATGGCAGCGGCTGGGACTGAAGCGACCCTATGCAGGCTTGGCCGTTCGTGCCCGCAGCCTTTGGACGATCGTGATCAGAGCCTGGCCCAGCGGGCGGATCTCCTTGCCTGCTCGGGTGCGTTCTCCTCGCCTCAGGCCGCCTCCAGATCCTCCTGCTCGTCCTCCCCAGTGGCGGAGGCATCCTCCATGGTGCGGGCATCGAGGCAGAGCACCTTGCGCAGCTGGGCGTAGTTGGCGGCCAGGGAGGAGCGACCCTCCTGCTGGGCGGCGAATTCTGAGCGCTGCAGCACGTGGTGGAGATGGGTGAGCAAGTAGGTGCTGATCACCGCGGAAACGAGCACGTCGCTGCGCTCGGCTTGCCGTTGCGGGGCGCTGTTCGGGCTGGCCTTGGCGGCGCGGGCGGATTTGGCTGGACGGGAGCTGGGAGCGGTACGGGTGGCCACGGCTGGTTCAGAGAAGGGGGCGGATGACGAGGGGGCTATGGGAGAAGGGACTGGCGGGCGTGTCTGGCCTGGGGCGGGTTGATCAGGGCTCCGGGGCAGGGCCCGTCGGCCCAGGGCCTTGCTGAGGGGTATCGGGTTGGCAGGCGGACGGGCCATGGAAGGCGGCAGTGAACCCCCGACCGGTGCCGGATCAGGGTTGCCGGATGGGGAGAGTCCGGTTCTTACAAGCATAATCACGGATAGTATCCTTGTGCATCTCTGTACACTTGTTGGTATCGAGCTGGATCCCTGGGGATCCGTTCAGGCCTGATCTGTTTCCCGCTCCCCGTGGCCACCCGTCAGACCTCCACCAGCGGCAAGCCCAAGTCACCGAGGATTCAGGTGGTCCTGCCGGAGGAGCTCTGCGCCCAACTCAGCGCCGTGGCCGAAGCGGAGTCGCGCACGGTCAGCAACATGGCCAAGGTGCTGATCCAGCAGGGTCTCGAGCGGATCCATCGGGAAACCCCTGGTCGCCAGAGCGCCCCTGAGCGCGGCAGGAGCACCATCCGCCAGGCCACCGACCGCCTGAACACCGACGCCTTCCGCGAAGCCCTGGAAGAACGCAGCCTGGAGCGCCCCAGCCGCCTGCGCGGGGTGCCCAGGCGGCTGCGGCTGCAGCGGCCGGGCCCCTCCCCGGAGCGCTGATCGGCCTTACCGGCCGGCCTTCCCCTGGGGATCGGCCCGCACCCCCAGCACCGCCGCCTGGGAGGCGCCGGTGACCGAGGGCAGCGACCCAGGACATCCCTTCTGGTGCCACCAGGCGAGCAGGGCGAAGCCCAGGGCCTCCCGCTGGCTGTCACCGATTCCCAGCTCCGCCAACGGCCGCACCTGGGTGCCCGGGCAACGCCGGCGCAACTCCCCCATCAGGGTGCGATTGCGGGCGCCGCCGCCGGCCACCAGCAGCTCCAGCGGGGTGACGCCCCGTTGCAGATCGGCGGCCACCACGGCGGCGGTGAAGGCGGTGAGGCTGGCGAGGGCATCGGCAGGATCGCAGGAGCCGGCAGGATTGCTGGAGTCAGCAGGGTCACGGCCGCCTGCGCTGGCCAGTTCGGCCAGGCGGCGCTCCAGGTCGGGGGCGCCGAACAGTTCCCGCCCCGTGGATTTCGGTGGGGCCTGGAGGAAATAGGGCTCCTTCAGCCAGCACGCGATCAGGTCCTCGTTCACCCGCCCGCGGGCGGCCCAGCGGCCGTCCTCGTCGTAGGGCAACGTGCCGCTGCTGAATCGCTCCACCGCCAGATCCAGCAGGGTGTTGGCTGGTCCGCAGTCCCAGCCCCGCACTTTCTGGTGGCGGTCTGGGCCCCTGGCCGGGGGCAGCAGGGTGAGGTTGGCGATGCCCCCCAGGTTGAGCACGGCCCGCCAGCCGCCGATCGCCGGCAACAGGGCCGCGTCGGCGGCCGGCACCAGCGGCGCCCCTTCACCGCCCAGGGCCAGATCCTGGGCGCGGAAGTCGAACACCACCGGCCGTCCCAGCAGCTCCGCCAGCAGGGGACCCTGGAGCAGTTGCCAGCTGGCACCCCGCCGCCCGCCAGCCGGTGGCCGGTGCCAGAGGGTCTGGCCGTGACAGCCCACCAGCTCCGCCCGACCCTCGGGATCGCAGGCCCGGGCGCAGGCGGCCTGGGCTTCGCTGACCGCTTCGGCCAGTTCCAGCACGTCCGCGGCTGAGAGGGGAACCCCCTGGCCGGCCGCCACCAGCGCCCGGCGCAGCGCGGCCGGATAGGGCTGGAAGCTGTGTTGGAGCAGGCGCCAGCGGGGCCGAGCCGGCGACCCCTCGAAGCGGGCCAGCACCGCGTCCACCCCGTCGGCGCTGGTGCCGCTCATCAGGCCAAGCACTCGCATCGGTTCAGCTCGAGGGCAAGGATTCGAGCGCCTCGGTGGGCCCCATCACCACCAGCAACTCGCCTTCATTGAGGGTCAAGGAGGCGGGGGGATTGACCAGCAGCCTCTCGGCGCGCCCCGCCGCCAGCACGCTGACCCCGTAGCTCTTGCGCAGGTTGATCTCCCGCAGGGAGCGCCCAATGAAGGCCTTGGGCACCCGGATCTCCTCGATGCTGTTGGTGTCGTCGAGGCGCAGGCGCTCCAGCAGGTTCGGGCGGATCAGCTCACGGCCCAGCCGAGCTCCCTGCATGCGCGAGGGGAAGACCACCTTGTCGGCGCCGACCCGCAGCAGCATCTTTTCGTGCAGATCGCTGCTGGCCCGCGCGATCACCTGGTTGACGCGGCTGTCGGCGCTGTCCTTGGCAATCAAGGTGGCCGTGATGCTGACCTCGATCGGTTCGCTGATCGCCACCACCACGGTGCTCAATTCGAACAGGCCGGCGGCCCGGAGGGCTTCCTCGTCGGTGCAATCCACCACCCGGGCTTCGATCGCCGGATCGAGCTGACGAAGCTCGTCGATGGCCCGCTGGTTCATGTCGATCGCCAGCACCGGGGCCCCGGCCGCCGCCAGTTCCTTGCAGACGGCGCTGCCAAAACGACCAACGCCGATCACCGCGAAGCTGTTTTCCAAGGGGGCATCGCTGCCAGCCCATTGCCACCAACCGCTCATGGCTCGTTCTGGTTCACGGTTGGCTGCTCTTAGACATACAGATCTTCGCGGGGATAGCCGACCCGATTCTGGGGGCCGCCCTTGAACAGGGCCGAAAGCACCAGCAGGATGCCCAGCCGACCCACATACATCCCCACGATCAGCACCAACTGGCCCCAGCGGTTGAGCTGGGCCGTCACCCCCAGGTCGAGTCCCACGGTGGCGAAGGCCGACACACAGGTGAACAGTTTCTCTAGAAAGGTGAACTGCAGGGTGGTGGAGTCTCCGCCGGCCGTTCGACCGAGACCGAGCAGCAGGGTCATGCCGATCACGAACAGCACCGAGGCCAGGGTCACCCCTACCGCCCGCAGCACCGTTTTGTCCGGGATTTGGCGGTCATGGATGACCACCGCGGTGTTCCCTTGCAGGGTGGAGCGGGTGGCGGCCAGCAGGGCGGCGAAGGTGGTGGTCTTGATGCCGCCGCCGGTGCCGCCGGGGCTGGCCCCGATGAACATCAGGCTGATCATCAGCAATAGGCCGGCGTCGGAGAGGGTGTTGATCGAGAGCGGGATGGTGTTGAAGCCGGCCGTGCGGGTGGTCACCGACTGGAACAGCACCACCTGAACTTTCTCCCACCAGCCCAGGGGCGCCACCACCCCGTCGGTGGCGAAGTGCTCGGTGGCCAGCAGGCCCACGGCCCCCAGCAGGATCAGGCCCACGGTGCACTGGATCACCAGGGTGGAGTGCAGGCTGAGCTGCCGCAGCCTGCGCAGACGCCGGCGCTTGCTCCACAGGTCTTGGGTGACCCGCCAGCCGATGCCCCCCATCACGATGAGCAGGGCGATCACCAGGTTCACCACCGGGTGGCTGCGGTAGCGCACCAGGCTGTCGCTCCAGAGCCCGAAGCCGGCGTTGTTGTAGGCGCTGATGGCGTGAAACAGGGCCGCCCAGAGCCGCTCTCCGCGGTTGGGGATGTCGCTGAAACCGAAGACATAGAGCACGGCGGTGCCCAGGCCCATCAAGGCGGTGGCGGTGATCAGGATTCGGTGGAAGGTGTCGCCGATGCCCCCGACTCCGAACTCATCGAGGGCCCGGCCCCGGTCAAGGCGCCGCTGCAGGTCGACCCGCCGCTGCAGCAGGCCCTGGAGGAACGAGGTGATCGCCATCAGGCCGAGGCCGCCGGTGAGGATCAGCGCAGCCAGCACCAGCTGGCCGGCAAAGGTGAGCTCGCTGCCCACATCAATGATCGAGAGGCCGGTCACGGTGACGGCCGAGGTGGCGGTGAACAGGGCTTCCCAGAGGCCGACGCTGTCGCTGGAGCACAGCGGTGTAGCCAGCAGCAGGCTGCCGCCACCGATCACCACCGCGCCCGTGACCGCCGTGAACTGGGGCACCGTGAGCTGCCGGCGCCAGCGCACCAGAGCGGCAAGCCATGGTTCAGGCGGATCGGGGCGGAGGGGCACCGGGAGCAGGCGGACAAAAAAACTCCCCGCTGGCCTGGGCTGCGGGGAGCTGGAAGTCTGACCGGTGAGGGGACTTATTTGTTGGGCTGGGGGGTGAAGCGCAGGTAGGGCTTGACCTCGGTGACGCCCTTGGTGAACTTGACCTTGGCGTCCTCGGTGGAGATCGAGGGCACCACCACACAGTCTTCGCCGTCCTTCCAGTTTACCGGGGTGGCCACGGAGTGGTGATCGGTGAGCTGCAGGGAATCGATCACCCGCAGGATCTCATCGAAGTTGCGGCCCGTGCTGGCGGGGTAGGTGATCTGCAGGCGCAGCTTCTTGTTGGGGTCGATGACGAACACCGAGCGCACCGTCAGGTTGTTGAGGGCGTTGGGGTGGATCAGGCCGTAGAGGTCGCTGACCTTCTTGTCGCCATCGGCCAGGATCGGGTAGTCGACCGTGGTGTGCTGGGTCTCATTGATGTCGGGGATCCAGCCCTTGTGGCTTTCCGCCGAGTCGACGCTCAGGGCCAGGGTCTTGACGTTGCGCTTCTCCCACTCGGGGCGCAGCTTGGCCACTTCACCGAGTTCGGTGGTGCAGACCGGGGTGTAGTCGGCGGGGTGGGAGAACAGCACCACCCAGCTGCCTTCAGCGAAGTCGTAAAGGTTGATCGGACCCAGTTGGGAATCCTGGGTGAAATCGGGAACGGTATCCCCGAGGAGCAGTGTCATGGAGGCGTTCGCGCTCAACCGGACGATGCTGACATAACAGATAGCGCCCATGGCCCACTGGGCTGCCCGCCGAGGTGCCCCTGGTTACAGAGCAGGCTCAGGATCGATCAACTGATCAGGATCGAACAGCCCCACCGGGATCGAACAGCCAATCCCGCAGCCTCTCCAGTCCCAGGCCGGCGGTGGCGGAGACGAACAGGGCCTGGGGATCGCGTAGGCGTGCCTGCTCCAGGGCCTCAGCCGGGCAGCGATCAATCTGGTTGCCCACCAGCCGCCGGGGGGCCGTGCTGCCGAGGCCATCGAGAATCGCTTCCACTGTGATCAACTGATTCACCCAGGCCGGATCGGAGAGATCCACCACGATCAGCAGCTGGTCGGCCTCCAGGGTTTCCTCGAGGGTGGAGCGAAAGGCCTCCACCAGCGGCGGCGGCAGGTCGCGGATGAAGCCCACCGTGTCGGTGAGCAACACGCTGCTGGGGGGACCTCCGGCTGGATTGGGCTGGTCCAGCCGGCGGGTGGTGGGATCGAGGGTGGCAAACAGCTTGTTTTCCGCCAGGGCCTCCTGCCCCGCCACCGGCTTGGTGAGGGCATTGAGCAGCGAGGATTTGCCGGCATTGGTGTAGCCCACCAGCGCAAGGCGCCGCTGGCCGCGGCGGCCCTGACGCAGCCGTGAGCGGTGCTCCCCCAGTTGTTTCACCTCCTTCTGCAGTCGGTCGACGCGGCTGGCGATGGTGCGGCGATCTTTTTCCAGCTGGGTTTCGCCCGGGCCCCGGGTGCCGATGCCCCCCCCCTGGCGCGAGAGGCTCAGGCCCCGCCCGCTCAGCCGCGGCAGGCGGTAGCGCAGCTGGGCCAGTTCCACCTGCAGGCGTCCGGCGCTGCTGGAGGCGCGCTGGGCAAAAATATCGAGGATCAGCTCGCTGCGGTCGCTCACCGGCAGATCCAGCAACCGCTCCAGGTTGCGGGCCTGCCCGGGGCTCAGTTCACGGTCAGTGACCACCAGGGTGGCCCCCACCCGGCGGGCCTCCAGGGCCGCCTCCTGCACCTTGCCCTCCCCCCACACCGTCTGGGGGGAAACCTGTTGGCGGCGTTGCTGCACGAGCCCCACGGGTTCCCCGCCGGCGCTGCGCACCAGCCCCTCCAGTTCGGCCACGTCCCGCTGGGCCTGCAGCGGATCACCGGGGGTCAGGGCCAGCAGCAACACCCGCTCCGGTCCCTCGATGCGCCGGCTTGGTTCGGGGGCCTCCGGCTCCTTGGCCCCCAGGGCCCCGGGCTCGCAGAGCTCGGCCAGCTCGCCACTGGCCAGGGGCTGCCAGGGCTGGCCGGCGCTGCCACCGGGGGCGAAGTCCGCCGCCGGCCAGCGGCCCCCCGCTTCGGCGTGGTCGGAGAAGCGCAGCCAGAACAGTGGATGGAGGTCGAGCCCCACGGTCGCTTCGCTCGCCTGGGGCTCCAGCTGACGGCTGCGGCCCACGCAGGTGAACAGGCGCAGGTCCGTGCCCTGGCGCCGTTGGGAGCCGGGCAGCCGCTCCAGCAGGCGCCCCGACTGCTCCAGGGGCCCCACCCAGAGCAGGCGGCCCAGGCCGCGGCCGTCCACCACCAGGCTCAGGGGCAGTTCCAGCTCCCGGCTTTCCGCCGCCAGCCGCTGGAGGGTGAGCAGGTCGGCGCCGCCGCCTTCGGGGTGGCGGCGCTGGGAGAGCCGCTCCAGGCGCCGCTGCACGGAGGGGCGTAATCCCGCCGTGCGCCCCAGCAGAACGGCCTGCTTCATGGGTGGCGAATCAAGAGGCAGCGCAGGCCTGCGGCGCGGGCGCCTGCTTCATCTTCGGGGCTGTCGCCGATGTGCCAGACCTGCTGCGGTTCGAGCTCCAGGGCCTCAAGGGCGCGCTGGAAGGGAAGCGGATCGGGTTTGGCGGCCCCGGCGGCGCTGGACACCACCACCGCCGTGAACCAGGGCGCCAGAGCCAGACCCTCCAGCAGAGCGATCAGGCGCGAATCGAAATTGCTGACCACCGCCAGGGCCAGGCCTTGCTCTCTCCAGCGCTGGAGGTGCTCGGCCACTCCGGGGTAGACCCGCCACAGGGAAGGGTCGGCATAGCGCTCGAACAACTCGTGGCGCAGGGCCTCCGGGGCAGGGCTGCCACCCGCCGCCTGCACCGTTTCATCGATGCGCTCCCCCCACCAGCGCCGCTCCGCCGCCAGCAGCTCAGGGCCCTCCAGGCCCGAAAAAGCCAGCGGAGGAGCCTGGCGCAGCACGGCGCCGAAGACCTGGTCGATGGCGGCGGCCTCCAGCTCCAGCCCATGGCCTGCGGCCGCGGCGGCGTAGGTGGTGCCCACGGAGGCCCGCAGGCCGATCAGGGTGCCCATGGCATCGAACAGCAAGCCCCTGACGGGCCCCATCGGGGCCGATTCGATCGCGGCCGACGGGGCCATCAGCGGCTCAGATCCGAGAGCCAGCCCGCCGCCACCTTCAGCTGGTGGGGCAGGCCCGGCAGGCGCGCCAGATAGGCGATCTGGCGCAGGCGGAAGGCGGTCGGGCCCGCCAGGGTGAACCCCAGGCCCGTGAGGCTGGCGTTGCCCACACCGAGGCTGACCATTTCCCCCAGATCGTTCCAGTGGAAGGGCTCCAGGGGCTCACCTGCGAACGAGTGGAGCAGGTTGCGGGCCAGCAGCTCCGCCTGTTGGAAGGCCACCTGGGCGGTGGCCGGCAGGGGCCGTTCGTCGTCGTCGTGCACCAGGGCCCCGTCCCCGAGGGCGAAGACGTCCGTCAGCCCGACCACGCTCAGGTCAGTGCCGCAGGTCAGGCGGCCGCCGAGGCCCAGGGGCGGAATGGGTTGCAGCTCGGGCAGGGAGGCTGAGCTGCCGGCGGCCCAGATCACCCCATCGACCCGCAGGGTCTCCAGAACGGCCCCCTCATGGTCGCCGGCCTGGTGGCTGAGCTGCACGGCGCCCGTTTCAATCGCCAGCACCCGCGTGCGGGTGCGCAGGCGCACGTCTTTGCGCTGGAGGGCGGCCAGGGCCTGCTCGCGGTTGAAGGAGCGGCCGGAGGCCAGCAACTCGCCTCCCTGCTCGATCAGTTCGATCACGGCCGCATCGCCGAGCAGATCGGCCAGCTTGCAGGCCAGCTCCACGCCTGTGGGGCCGCCACCGATCACCGCCAGCCGCTGCAGGGGCCGCCGCTCGAGGCGCAGCCGCTCCACCAGGGCCTGGAGCCGCTCCACATCCGCCAGGCTGCGGAAGCCCAGGGCATGCTCGCTGACGCCGGGCACTCCGAAGCTCTCCGGGCGAGCGCCGGTGGCCAGCACCAGCCGGCCATAGGCCAGCTCGCGCCCCTGGGCCGTTTGCAGGCAGTGGCGTTCGGCATCGACACGCACCACGCGGTCACGGAGCCAGGCCACCCCGCGGCCCGCCAGCAGGGAGTCGTAGCGGGGGGCGATCTCCCAGCTGCGCAGTTCGCCGCTCAGCAGCTCGTAGAGCAGGGGCAGGAAGAGGAACCGCTCATTGGGCTCGATCAGCAGGATCGGCGGGTGCGGCCTGCGATCGGCCAGGGCCAGGGAGGTGTAAAGCCCCCCGAAGCCGCCACCGGCGATCACCACCAGGGCATCGTTGGCCGCCACCGGATCTCCCCATCAGACTCGAACCCTAACCAGCACGATCCGCCCTGGGCGGGCGACGGCCGCCTGGGCCTCTTCAAGGGAGACAATGGTGCGATGACCACGCTCGCAGGGCCCAAGCTGCCAACTGATCTTCGCGGTCAGCCAATTGATCTGATCCGCGCCCGCGCGACGTTGGAGGCGGCTGACCCTCCGGCCCGGTTGCGCTGGGGCTACGAGACCTTTGGTGACGGCTTCGCCCTCACCACCAGCTTCGGTATCCAGTCGGCGGTGCTGCTGCACATGCTGAGCCGCCTGAGCGAGAGCATCCCGGTGCTCTGGGTCGACACCGGCTACCTGCCGGAAGCCACCTACCGCTACGCCGACACCCTCTGCCGCCTGCTTCCCTTGAACCTTCAGGTGCTGCAGTCACCCCTGAGCCCGGCTCGCATGGAAGCCCTGCACGGCCGCCTATGGGAGAACGGCAGCGTCGACGACCTCACCCTCTACCACCAGATCCGCAAGGTGGAACCGCTGGATCGGGCCCTGCGGGAGCTGCGCCTGCGCTGCTGGGCCAGTGGCGTGCGTGGCGGCCAGACCGACCACCGCATGGCCATGGCGCACCTCGATCCCGTGCGCGAGCGCTGGTCGCTGAGGCCCCTGTTGGAGTGGACCAACCGCGATGTCTTCTATTACATGCAGGAGCACGACCTGCCCCAGCACCCTTTGTTCGAGGCCGGCTACAGCACCGTGGGGGACTGGCACTCCAGCGCCCCTGACGACGGCAGCGGCGACGGCAGTGGAGAAGGGCGTGCCACCCGTTTCGGTGGCCTCAAGCAGGAGTGCGGCATCCACCTGCCTGGGGTGATGGGCGACGGCATCTGAGGTGGCGATCGAGCGCCGCCGCTGGTTGCTGATCGGCAACAGCCGCTGGCACTGGGCTGAGTCTCTTGAGGGTGAGGCCAGTGGGACGTCGCCATCGGTGGGTTTGGTGCTGCGTCACTGGCACCAGCCCTCCCCTGGCGTTGGCGATCACGGCCCCCTGACCAGCGGCCCCCTCACCACCGATCTGGTGGCCTGGGTCGCCGTGGGCGCCGTGGATCCGGCCTGGAACCTGCCTGAACCACTTCGGTTCGGCTTGGAGCAGATTCCCCTGGCTGGAATCCCCCCCTGGCTGGGGATCGACCGGGCCCTGGCGGGCTGGGGGGCCTGGCGACGGGAGCAGGCGCTCGATCCGGGCGCTTCAGTGCTGGTGGCCGATGCGGGCACCGCCCTCAGCCTCACCCGCGTGGATGGAGGCGGTCAGTTCAGGGGTGGACGGCTGATGGCCGGTTTCGGCCTGCAGCTTCGGGCCCTGGCCGCGGGCACGGCTGCCCTGCCGGCTGTTGCGATCGAAGCCCTGGCGCCGGAACCCTCGGAGTTGGGTGCTGAGCCCTGGCCTGTCGCCACCGCCGCCGCCATGGTCAGCGGCGTGGGCCGCGGGTTGGCGGCGGCGCTCCTGGCGGCCTGCCAGGAGCTCTCCGCCGCCGGGGAGCCCACCGCCCTCTGGCTCACCGGCGGCGATGGCCCCACTTTGCTGCCGTGGCTGGCTTCGTCATCCCTGCCCGTGCGCCACGATCCCGATTTGGTCCTGGAAGCCCTGGTGGCGCTCAGCTCAGGGCCAGGTCCGCGAGGATCTCATCGGCCTGGGTTTCCGCCTTGACCTTGCGGTAGATCTTTTCGAGGCTGCCATCGGGGGCGACCACGAAGGTGTGGCGAAACACCCCCAAAAATTCCTTGCCCATGAATTTCTTCAGCCCGTAGCTTTCGTAGGCGGTCGCCACCGGGAAGGGCTCCGACTCACTGAGCAGGGTGAAGGGGAGCTCGTATTTGGCGATGAACTTGGTATGGCTGGCGGCGGAGTCCTTGCTGATGCCCAGCACGGCGATGCCGTGCTTTTTGAGAACTGACCACTGGTCGCGGAAGTTGCAGGCCTCCTTGGTGCAGCCCGGGGTGTCGTCCTTGGGATAGAAGTAGATCACCACCCGCTGGCCCTTGAATGACGCGAGGCTCACCGGCTGGCCGTTCTGGTCGGGCAGGGTGAAGTCGGGGGCGGGATCGCCGATCTGGAGGACCATCGCAGGCGCGCGCAACATCCTGGGGAGCCTAGGGGGGGCCTTGAATCTGCGACCGAGACTCTGGCTGCGGAGCTTCCGCGGCGGTCCAGATCCCAGCGCTCAGCTCTCCCTCCAGGAACGGGACTGGTGCGCGCGGCTGCCCGCCGGCGTGGGCGGGCGCTACGGCGCCAGCCGTGCCCTGCTGCGCCAGCAGCTCTCGCAGCACCTGGGTTGCGAGCCACTGGCGGTCCCACTCCACAGCCCGCCGGGGGCGGCCACCCTCCTGGCGCCGGGCTGGGGCTCGATCAGCCTGGCCCACAGCGGTGATCGGCTGTTGATCGGCTGGTCCCCCCGGCCCATCGGAGTGGATCTGGAAGACGGGCAGCGCCGCTTGCAGGCCGCTGCCCTGGCCGCGCGGTTCTTCCCGCTCCAGGAGCGGCGCCAGCTCGAAGCGCTCGAGCCGGCGCAGCTGCGCCGCGCTGTGCTGGAGAGCTGGGTGCACAAGGAGGCGGCGATCAAATGGAGCGGCGGCAGCCTGGCGGCCGACCTGCGTCACTGGTGCTGGGACCACCGCCTCCGAACGCTGCTGGACCTGCGCGGATCGGCCGCCCCCCCCTGCCGCTGCGAGCAGCGTCAGGGCTGGTTGTGCGCCGCCGTGGGGGAGGGGCTGGAGTCGGCCGACTGGGGTTAGGGTCCGCCCAGCCACCCGGCCCGCGATGGCGATCGCCTTTCGTCTCTCTGTGATCGCCGCTCTGGGGCTGCTGGGGCTGGCCGGTTTGCTGGGGCTCTCGCTGCAACCGCCGCTCACCAGCCGCACCGGCATCGGCACCGCCCGGATGCTGGCCGAACTGGAGAACCAGGAGGCTCTCCAGGACTCGCGTGAGCGCGCCGCCGCCAGCCTCGCTCAGTTCGTGGGCGGCGAGATCACCCGATTCGTGTGGGGCGGCTTTTCCCCCGATCTCGACGTGATCGCTCTGGAGCCCCCCGATGACATGGTGGCCCGGGTGATCGCCGGGCCCGAGCGCATCGAGCTGTGGCTCACCGCCGATGGGGGAAGTGAGCGCTACGTCGGCCGTGTGGAGGCCGTGGACAACGTGCCCAAATCCGTGAGTTGTCGCGGCCAGGGGACACCAGGAGCCTTCCCCCTGCGCGAGGGACGGCTGAAGTGTCCGGAAGGCTGGATCGAATTGCCGGCGCCGGCACGGCAGAAGCGGCCAGGCTGAACGCGTCGCGGCCCGCTGGGATCGATGCGACGCAGTTTTTTGCAACAACCTGTCAACCCACAGGGGCTGTTGGTCAATGGTTCGAATGGTTGTTATGAAGTCAGCAAAAGGGCTTGCGAAGTTGTTGGCAAGTGTTACTCCAACCTCTAGGGTGAATTCGGATGTATTCGCTGCAACCTCCGTGCTCAAGCGCCTTGCCACCGGTCTGATGATCGGAGCCACCTTCACCGCCCTGGCCCTGCCCGCCTCCGCGGCCGTCGACAATGATCTCCCCGTGCGCTGGAACTCCGGTGGTGCGGTGTGGTCCACCAACTTCGAGGCCTTCAAGACCTTCATCAGCACCGGTGACGTCACCGACCGCGGTCTCGCCTCGGGCATCTCCCGCTCCGGCTGGAGTGCCAGTGAACTGCGCACCGGTCTGGCCAAGCCCTACAGCGTTGATCTGGTCGGTGTCTCCGACTTTCTCTACTCACCCGCCGGCGTGAAGTTCCTCAAGAACGCTTCCCGCAGCTATTTCCCCTACTGGTCCCAGTCCACCTACGCGGTGGAATCCCTGCGCAGCGCGATCATCGCCGACGCCGTGGATGGTTCGATCTCCTCGGCTGGCATCATGGCCGCCCTGCCAGTCGACTACCGCCTGGCTGACACCTGCAACACCTACGACGGCAAGCAGAACGTCTGCGCCGAAGGCAAGTGCGTGGGTGAGGCCCAGTGCACCTCGCTGCTCAGCTGGTACGTCTTCCTGCCGGCTTGCATCCAGGCCAACCAGGTGGTTGCGGCCGTCGTCACCCGCCCCGAGCCCATGATGGCTGCTCCCGCTCCGGCTCCCGAGGCCATCCGCGGTCTCTGGTGAGCCCTGGACCTTTGGCTCCCTGCCCCGGCTTGGCCGGGGCTTTTTTCATGGCTGCTTTGGTCTGCGGGCGATCAGCAGCTGGTGTTCGAGTCGCTGGGGCAGCGCCCGGCCCCGCTGGTTGAGGAAGGCCTGGTGCTGGTTTTCACAAGCGGCGGCGCCGAGCGCCTGCTCGAGCCGTTGGCGGTAGGGGGCCTGGGGAGCGAACCAGCGCTCGATCATCCCGTCGTTGAGCTCCAGGCTCAGCGGCTCATTCCAGATCCGCGGCTCCAGGGACCAACCCCGCCGCACCAGCTCGGCCCCCAGGGCCTCTGGATCGGGACTGGCCTGCAACCAGGAACCTTCAAGCGCCACCACCTGCTCCAGCACGTTCTGCAGGGGGGTGTGGTTCCCTGAGCCCGGCAGCTCCAGCAAGGCGCCGGCGGGCCCCAGGCGCGGCTGAGAAAACAGCAGCCGCAGCTCCGCCCCGGGGCTGGCAAGGCGCTCCAGCGCCCCCAACCAGGCGTCGATCAGTTCGGGGCTGGCGCCCCGCCAGG
Organism: Cyanobium sp. ATX 6F1; assembly: GCF_024346315.1. Lineage (NCBI taxonomy): Bacteria > Bacillati > Cyanobacteriota > Cyanophyceae > Synechococcales > Prochlorococcaceae > Cyanobium > Cyanobium sp. ATX 6F1. Next base: position 78,468 of record NZ_JAGQCS010000009.1, on the reverse strand, counting down.
GGTGGCGGGCGGCGATCGTTTCGAAGCGCAGCCCAGGTTCAAGCTGCCGCTCCAACGCCTCCGGTTCACCAAAGGGGGCCAGCAGCAGTTGGGGCCGACGCAGGCTGTCGAGCATCTCCAGCTGGGCCCCCAGGCGCTCCAGGTCGCCGGCCTCGCTCACCTGCAGCACCACCCCCCCCTCCGGCGTGGCCTCCAGGGGGTCGAGGGCCCAGAGCAGCGAGTGGGCCTCCAGGATCAGGGTGCGGCCGTGGCGTTTCCAGCGGGCGTCCTGCCAGAGCCGCTGCCGGAGCTGATCGAGCCGTTCACCTTCTGCCCCCAGCTGCCGCCTGAGCCAACGCTCGAGGGCAGGGTCCTCGGGCCCGCTGCTGAGGGGGGCGCAGGCGTCCCCTTCCGCTGCCGTCTCGGCTGCCGCCGCCAGCTGGGCCGCGCGCCGTTGCTGCAACCTCTGGCGCTGTTCGCCTTCCCAGCCCGTCCGCCCCGGCTGCCAGAACACCTCCCCCTGCAGGGCACCGGGCAGGTATTGCTGGGCCACCCAGTGCTCGGCGTAGGCGTGGGGGTAGCGGTAGCCCACCCCGTCACCGAAGGCCTGGCCGTCACGGCTGGCATCACGCAGGTGGGAGGGCACCTCCTGGCGGTTGGCGGCGCGCACGCTCTTGAGGGCATCAAAGAAGCCCAGCAGGCTGTTGCTCTTCTCGGTGCCGGCCAGATACAGAGCCGCCTGGGCCAGGGGGTACAGCCCCTCCGGCAGGCCCACGCGCTCGAAGGCGGCGGCACAGGCCTCCACCACCACCACCGCCTGGGGATCGGCCAGGCCGATGTCTTCTCCGGCAGAGATCAGCATGCGCCGGAAGATGAAGCGCGGGTTCTCACCCGCCTCCACCATCCGCGCCAGCCAGAACAGGGCGGCGTCGGGATCGGAGCCCCGCAACGACTTGATGAAGGCGCTGATCGTGTCGAAGTGGGCGTCCCCTTGCTTGTCGTAGAGCACCGCCCGCTGCTGGATCGACTGCTCGGTGATCGCCAGGTCGATGCGAATCACGCCATCGGCCGCGGGCTCGGTGGTCTCCACCGCCAGCTCCAGGGCATTGAGCAGGCTGCGGGCATCTCCGCCGGCCACATCCAACAGGTGATCGGCCGCCTCGGGGCTCAGTTCCACCCGCCGATCGCCATAGCCGCGCTCGCGGTCGGTCAGGGCGCGCTCCAGCAGCTGGCGAAGGTGGCGGGTTTCCAGCGGCTGCAGCCGGAACAGGCGCGATCGGCTCACCAGCGCCTTGTTCACCTCGAAGAAGGGGTTTTCGGTGGTGGCACCAATCAGGGTCACCGTGCCGTTCTCCACCCAGGGCAGCAGGGCGTCCTGCTGGGCGCTGTTGAAGCGGTGCACCTCATCGATGAACAGCAGGGTGCGCAGGCCGTGCTTCCCCAGCCGGTCGCGGGCGGCCTCCACCTCGGCGCGCAGATCCTTGACCCCCGCCAGCACGGCGTTGAGGCTGCTGAAGTGGGCCCGGGTGCTGCCGGCGATGATCCGGGCGAGGGTGGTTTTGCCGACCCCGGGGGGGCCGTGAAGGATGAGGTTGCCCACCCGATCGGCGGTGATCGCCCGGCGCAGGAGGCGTCCGGGCCCAAGGATCTCCTCCTGGCCGGCGAAATCCTCGAGCGTGCGTGGGCGCAGGCGGTCGGCCAGGGGCGCCACCTTGGCCCGGTTGTGGGCCTCCTGGTGGGCAAACAGGTCATGGTCGGCCGTGCCGCTCAAACCGAATCCCCCATCGCGATCACTCCAGGGAACTCCACGTCAGGGGAGGGTGCGGCCCGTTGCAAAGGGTAGGCAGAGCGGCAGACTCTGACGAGGTTTGAGGCTGGTCGTGTCGCGCCGTTTCGTGCTTGGTCTGGGCGCCGCAAGCCTGTTGATCACTCTGGTGGGCTGCCAGGAACCGGAAGCGGCCAAGCCGAGAATTCTGCCGGTGGCCACCGCCGTAGCCGCCTCCGCACGCTTCAGTGAGGGCGTCGACACGATCAGCACGCTCGAATCCGACAAGCTCGTGCAGCTCGCCGCCCAGGCCGGTGGCCGCATCCTGCGCCTGAATGTGAGCCAGGGCGACCGCGTCAAGGCAGGCCAGCAATTGCTGGTGCTGGACCAGGTGCAGGTGGAGGCCTCGGTGGCCAGCCTGCGGGCCCAGCTGGAAAAAGACAAGCTCAACTACCAGCGCTTCGAGTTCCTCGCCCGCCAGGGGGCCGCCAGCGTCCTGCAGCGCGATGAACTGCGCGCCGCCTACCTCTCCTCGCGCCAGGCGGTGATTTCCCGGGAGGCCGACCTGGCCTTCCGCGATCTGCGCGCTCCGATCGCCGGTGTGATCAGTGACCTCAAGGTGAAGGCCGGCGATGTGATCGCCACCGGTCAGGAGCTCACCAAGGTGGTGAGCAACGCCGAGTTGATGGCGCGGGTCGACGTGCCGGCAGCGCTCTCGAGCCGGGTGCGGCCGGGCCAGCTGGTGGTGCTCAAGGACCCGCTCACGGGCCGCACCTTGGCCAATGGCCGCGTCGATTCGATCGATCCGACCGTGAATGCGGGCAGCCAGTCGCTGCTGGTGAAAGCGGCCTTCGCCAACCCCACTGGGGCCCTGCGCAACGGGCTGCGGGTGCGCACCCGGCTGGTGCTCGATGAGCAAGATCAACTCTCGGTGCCGTTTGAGGCTGTGATCCAGACCTCCGGCCAGAGCTTCGTGTTCAGCCCCGGCAGCCTCGCCGAGCTGGAGGCCACCAAGCCGCCGGCGCCGGTGCTGGAGGCCGCCCGCCGCCTGCCGCCGGGCACCACGTTTGCCCTGCAGGTCCCGGTGAGCCTCGGGGTGGTGCAGAACAACCGCTTCCCCGTGCAACGCGGCCTCACGGCCGGCCAGCGGGTGATCACCTCCAACCTGCTCAACCTGCGCCACGGGGTGCCGGTGGCAGCGAATTGAGCGGCCTGTAAACGATGTCTCCCTCCAACAACTTCATCGTCCGGCCGGTGCTCACCGTGGTGTGCAGCCTGCTGATCGTGTTCGCCGGTTTGATCGCGATTCCGCTGCTGCCGATCGAGAACCTGCCCGACATCGCGCCGCCCACCATCAAGGTGACCGCCTTCTACAACGGCGCTGATGCCCTCAGTGTCGAGGAGGGCGTCACCACCGTGCTGGAGCAGCAGATCAACGGGGTGGAGGACATGGAGTTCATCACCTCCAGCAGTGCCGCCGATGGCACCAGTGCGATCGCGATCTCCTTCGCCAGCGGCACCGACGGCGCCATCAACCAGGTGAACGTGCAGAACCGGGTGGCCCTGGCCCAGCCCCAGCTGCCCACGGAGGTGCGCCAGTCGGGGGTGGTGGTGAACCAGGCCTCCACCTCGATCCTGCTCGTCTACAACGTCGTCAGCGAAGATCCCGCCAACCCCTACAGCACCGAGACGATCAGCGGCCTGCTGGATCAGAACCTCACCGATGCGATCCGGCGGGTGAAGGGGGTGGGCAGCCTGGCTTACTTCGGCAACCGCAAGCTTTCGATCCGGCTCTGGCTGGATCCAGGCAAACTGGCGGCCAACCAGCTCACCTCCAGCGATGTGGTGGCGGCCCTCAACAGTCAGAACCGGTTGGTGCCCGCAGGCCGCGTCGGCGGCGCCCCTTCGCCCCAGGGCCAGGTGTTCACCTTCTCGGTGCAGCTCCAGGGCCGCCTGGTGAAGCTCGACGAATTTGAAGCCATGATCCTGCGCACCGCCCCCGACGGTGGTCTGATCCGCCTGCGGGACGTGGGCCGAGTGGAGCTGGGCGGTGAGAGCTATGACGTCTCCGCCACCGACCTGCGCGGCGTGCCTTCGGTGGGCCTGGCGATCTATCAGCTCAGTGGCAGCAATGCCCTGGAGGTATCCGATGGCGTGGAAGGCGTGCTGGCCGACTTCAAGGCCACGATGCCGCCCGGGCTTCGTCTGGAGAAGATTTACGACTCCACTGACTTCATCAACGCCTCGATCGAGGGTGTGACGGGTTCCCTGCGCGATGCGGTGCTGCTGGTGGTGCTGATTCTGTTTCTGTTTCTGCAGGACTGGAAGGCCACCCTGGTGCCGGGCATCGCCATCCCCGTGGCCCTGGTGGGCACCTTCGCCTTCGCCAAGGCCTTCGGCTTTTCGCTCAACCAGCTCACGCTGTTCGGGTTGGTGCTGGCCACGGGCCTGGTGGTGGATGACGCCATCACCGTGATTGAGGACACCTCCACGAAGAAATCCCAGGGCCTCAGTGCCGTGGCGGCCGCCAAGGCAACCATGGATGACCTGTTCGGGGCGGTGATCGCCACTTCCCTGGTGCTGTTCGCGGTGTTTCTGCCGGTGCTGTTCTTTCCCGGCGCCACCGGCACGATCTACAAGCAGTTCGCCGCCACGATCATCTTCTCGGTGGCGATCTCCACCTTCAACGCGCTCACCTTCTCGCCGATGCTCTCGGCTCTGCTCCTGGCTCGGGAGAGTCCACCCCCCAGTCGCCGCACCTACGCCATCGCCGGTGCGGTGATCGGCGTGATCTACGGCCTGCTTTCGGCTGGCCTCACCGCCCCATTGGTGGTGCTTCTGTTCGCTGGCATCGGCGCCGCCCTGGGCTGGTTCACCCCGCAGATCTTCGATCGCTTCAACCACCTCTATGGCGGCTTTGAGCGCCGCTATGAAGGTGCCCTGGGCTGGGTGCTGGGGCGCCGCAAGCTGGTGATGGCCCTGCTGGTGGGCGGCGTGGTGCTCACGGCGGTGGCCTTCAACGCCATCCCCTCAGGATTTGTGCCGGTGGAGGATCAGGGCTATGCGATCGGCTTCGTGCAGGCCCCCGATGGCAGCTCTGAAGAGACCACCCGGCGCATCAACCGCCAGGTGGCCGAAATTCTGCGCGGCGAGAAGGACATCAGTTCGGCGGCGATCTTCAGTGGCGCCAGCCTCGATGGCAACGCCCCCAACCGCGGCCTGTTTTTCTTCGGCACCAAGAACTGGGACGACCGTCCGGGCGATGAGCAGTCCGTTCCGGCGATCGTGGGACGGCTGGGCCCGAAGCTGGCCCAGATCCAGGGGGCGCGAGTGTTCGTGGTCGAACCGCCGGCGATCCCCGGCTACGGCGCCTCGGGCGGCTTTGAGTTCCAGTTGCTTGATCGCAGTGGTGGCGCCCTCAACCTGCCCGCGTTCTTTGGCGCCGCCAACAACCTGATCAACACCGCCCGCCAGAATCTGGTGGGAGGGTCGCCGCTGTTCGATCGGGTGTTCACCCAGTTCAGCCCCGAATCGCCCCAACTGGCGATCAAGGTGGATCGCGACCGCATGGCCGCGGCGGGTGTGGACTACGGCCAGGCGATGCAGGCGTTCAGTTTCAACTTCGGTGGCGCCTACATCAACGACACCTTCCAGGAAGGCAAGGTGCGTCGGGTGTATGTGCAGGCGAATGAAAGCTTCCGCTCCACCCCTGAGCGGCTCAGTGCGGTGTTCGTGCGCAACAGCTCAGGCGCCACCATCCCCCTGGCTGAGTTCTTCACGATCGAGCCGATCACCGGCCCGGCGGTGATCCCGCACTTCAACCTCTACCGCTCGATCAAGGTGGAGGGTTCGGCGGCGCCAGGCAGAAGCTCGGGCCAGGCGATCATCGGCATGCAAGACACCTTCAAGAAGCTGGGTGTCAACGGCATCGGCTTCGACTGGACCGGCATCTCCCGCGAGGAGGTGAAGGCCGGTGCCCTCGCGGTGGTGATCTTCGCCCTGGGGATCCTGGTGGTGTACCTGGTGCTGGCCGCCCAGTACGAGAGCTACAGCGATCCACTGATCATTCTGATGACGGTGCCCACCGCGATGCTCGGCGCCTTGGTGTTCCTTGGGTTGCGCGGCTACGACCTCAACATCTACGCCCAGGTGGGTCTGGTGATGTTGATCGGTCTGGCGGCCAAGAACGGCATCCTGATCGTCGATCTCGCCAACCAGAGAATGCTGGCCGGGGCCACGGCCCTGGAGGCGGCCCGGGAGGCGGCGCTGTCCCGCGTGCGGCCGATCCTGATGACGGCGATCTCTTCGCTGTTCGGCTTTTTGCCCCTGGTTCTGGCGAGCGGCGCGGGGGCGCGGAGTCAGTCGGCCCTGGGCACGGTGGTGTTCGGCGGGTTGCTGGTGGCCACCGTGCTTTCGCTGCTGGTGGTGCCGGTGTTCTACGTGGTGATGAAGCAATGGGTGCGCCCGGAGATCCCCCCTGCCGATGACGACCTTGCGGTGATCGTTGACGCGGGCGGCGAGGCCTTCTGATGGCGTCCCCGGCCCCCCTGCGCGGGCGCCAGGTACTGCTGGCCGCTTTGATCGGCGGCGCCCTGGGGGCCGCCGTGGCCCTGATGTTGAAGACCGTGGTGTCCAACACCCCGGCCCAGGTGAGTCCGCGCACCTATGTGATCTTTTTCGTGATCTTCTGCGCCTTCGGCGGCCTCGCTGGCCTCACGCTCGAAGCGGTGCGCCAGCTGCAGGAGCGCAACCCCGATCCTGCGTACCACCGCAAGCCGCGCACGGCGGCCCGGCGCCAGAGCCCCCAGCGACCCAGGCCCCGGGGGGAGGAGCCCAAGGGTGATTAGGCTCGCCAGCGCCGGCTTGGACTGTTCCGTGGGCAAATCTGCGGCCTGGCTCCTCCCCCTTGTGTTGCTGGCGGGATGCGGCGCTGGCAAGCCCACCGCCCAGCCCCTGCTGATCGTTCAGACCCAGGCGATCGATCCCCAGACGTTCACCCCGGGGATCGATGTGGTCAGCAAGCTGGAGTCGGTCACCGACGTGCTGCTCAAACCGGAAACCGATGGCCGCGTGGTGAAGATCCTGGCCAGCCAGGGGGAACGCGTGCGCCAGGGCCAGCACATCTTTGTGCTCGACAACGTGCAGCCCAGCGCCCAGCTCAACGCCAGCACGGCCGAGGCGCGCAAAGACCGCATCAACGCCGAGCGCTACATCTTCCTGAACAACCAGGGGGCTGTCTCCAACAAGGACCGCGACGCCTATATCACCCAGGCGATTCAATCGCGCGACCAGGTCAAGGCCAATGCCGCCACCCTGGGTTACTCCTTCGTGAAGGCGCCGATCGACGGCATCCTCGGTGATCTGAGCAGCGTCAAGCTCGGCGATTTCGTGCAGAAGGGTCAGTCGATCACGGGTGTGGTCGACAACAGCAGCCTCTGGACCCGCATGGATGTGCCCTCCACCCAACTTGGCCGGGTGGCGGTGGGCCAGCGTGTGCTGCTGACCTCCCAGGGCACACCGACGGTGAGCGCCGAAGGCCGGGTGGTGTTCATCTCCCCTTACTTCACCCCGGCCACCGCCACCAATCCCTCACCGCCCAATTCGTTGTTGGTGAAGGCGGAGTTCCCCAACCTCACCGGCAAGCTCAAAACCGGCCTGGTGGTCACCAACCGGATCATCACCGAGCAGAAAGTCTCCCTGGCGGTGCCCGTGCAGGCGGTGACGATGCAGGCTTCCCAGCCCTTCGTGTTCAAGCTGGTGCCGATCCAGGCGATCCTGCCGCGGCTGAAAGCCTCCACCCAGGTGCCCGAGGTGCAGAAGCAGAAGCTGGAGAAGCTGGCCGCCAAGAATCCCCAGCAGCCTGTGGTGGTGCAGGTGGCGGTGAAGCTCGGCACCCTGCAGAACAATCACTTCCCCTTGATCAGTGGCCTGGCGGCCGGCGATCGGGTGGTGGTGAGCAACACCGCCCTGCTGCGCAGCGGTATGCCGGTGAACGAAGCCGCCCCTGGCACCCGGCTGGCGGGCAGCACTCCAGAGGGCTGAGGCCAAGCCATGTCGCTGTCCGACAATTTCATCAAGCGGCCCGTGCTCACCACGGTCTGCAGCATCCTGATCGTGCTGGTGGGGCTGATCGCGATCCCCACCCTCTCGATCGAAAACCTGCCCAACATCGCTCCGCCCCTGGTGCAGGTGAGCGCCACCTATGGCGGCGCCAATTCGATCGTCACCGAGCAGTCGGTCACCAATCCGATCGAGCAGCAGATCAACGGAGTGCCCAACGCCTCCTACATCGCCTCCACCAGCACGATGCAGGGGGCGAGCACGATCAGCGTCTACTTCAACGAAGGAACCGATATCAACATCAACCAGGTGAACGTGCAGAACCGCGTCTCCCTGGCGATGCCGCAGCTGCCCCAGCAGGTGCAGGCCACCGGGGTGTCGGTGGAGCAATCCACCCCCTCGATTCTGCTGGCCTACCAGGTGGGCTCAAGCGACGGACAGTTCGATGCCGCTTACCTCAACGGGCTGATCTACGAAAGCCTCTACTACCAGCTGGGCCGGGTTCCCGGTGTGGCCAGCGTCAACCTGCTGGGGGGCTCCAACCCCGCCTTCTGGCTGTTCATCGATGCCAAGAAGGTGACCGCCAACGGCCTTACCGCCAACGACGTGGTCAATGCGGTCAAGAACCAGAACACCGTGGCCATCGGTGGCCTGGTGGGCGGCCCGCCCGCGGGGGGCAACCAGGCCTACGCCTACCCGTTGCTGATCAAGAACAACGGCAACCTGGTGTCGGTCGAAGATCTCAACGACCTGATTGTGGGACGCACCTCGGCCGGCAACCTGCTGCGTCTCAAGGACGTCGGCAGCGCCACCTACGGCTTCAACACCTTCGGCCAGGTGGCGGTGGATAAAAAAGGGTTTCCCTCGATCACCGTGGCCGTCTTCCAGACCCCGGAAAGCAATGCCCTCGATGTGTCCGAGGGGGTGGTGGAGGTGATGAATCAGTTCGCCGCCGGTGTGCCGTCGGGCGTCGTCGTGCAGCAGATCTACAACATCGGTCAGTTCATTGAATCGGCCGTCGAAGGGGTGGTGGACGCCCTCGGCCTGGCGATCATCCTGGTGCTGCTGATCCTGTTCCTGTTCCTTCAGGACTGGCGCGCCACGGTGGTGCCCAGCCTGGCGATCCCGATCTCCCTGGTGGGTACCTTCGCCTTCGTGAAGGTGTTTGGTTTTTCGATCAACCAGCTCACCCTGCTGGGGTTGGTGCTGGCCACGGGCCTGGTGGTGGATGACGCGATCGTGGTCATCGAGGCGGTGTCCAAGAACATCGAGCGTGGCATGAAGGCCCGCGAGGCGGCGATCGAATGCATGGGTGAGCTGATCGGAGCCCTGGTCGCCACAGCCCTGGTGCTGATGGCGGTGTTCGTGCCGGTCGCCTTCTACCCCGGCGGCATCGGCATCATCTACAAGCAATTTGCGCTCACGATCGCCTTCTCGATTGCGATCTCGGCCTTCAATGCGCTCACCTTTTCGCCGATGCTCTCGGGGCTGATCCTCGGGGGCAAACCCCAGCCTCCCAAGGGTCCGATCTGGATCGTGCTGGGCGTGGTGGTGGGTCTGGCCTTCGGCCGTTTCAACGGCGTCGGTGGCTGGACCTACATCCTCGGCGTGGTGCTGGGCGTGCTGGGTGGGGCCAACCTGCCCTGGATCTTCGAGCGCTTCAACGTCTTCTTCGCCAAGGTCGAGAGTGGCTACAGCTCCTTGGTGGCCGCCTTGATTCGGCGCCGTCGCTTGATCCTGGTGGGCCTGGGGGCCGGCATCGTGCTCACGGTGTTCGCCTTCACCAGCCTGCCCTCGGCCTTCATCCCCGATGAGGACCAGGGCTACGGGGTGGGCTTCTTCCAGCTCCAGAACGGCGCCTCCCTCAGCCAGACCCAGGCCACAGCCCAGGAAGTGGCCCGCGTGCTGGGCAAGGAGGAGGAGATCGTGGCCGGCACGGTGGTGAGCGGCTATGGCTTCAACGGCGCCAGCCCCGATCAGGGGGTGTTCTTCTTTGGCCTCAAGCCCCTGGAGGAGCGCTCCGCCGCCTCGGCCTCGGCCGCAGCGGTGGTGAAGCGGCTCAACGACAGCCTGCAGACGATCAGCAGCGGCTTCGTGCGCGCCGGCCTGCCGCCGGCGATCCCGGGCTTCTCCTCCCAGGGGGGCTTCTACTTCCAGTTCAACGACCTCAGCAACGGCGGTTACAGCTTCACCGAGCTCGCCCAGCAGGCCACCAAGCTGACCTCAACCGCCCAGGCCACAGGTTTTTTCAGCTCGGTCTACACCCAGTTCATCCCCAGTGCGCCGGCTTTTGAGCTGAGCATTGATCGCGACATCCTCGGGGCGTTGAACATCGATTTCACCCAGGCGATGAGCACGATCGGCATCCTCGCTGGCGGCAACTTCGCCAACCTCACCTACGAGAACGGCCAGGTGCGCAACATCTATGTGCAATCCCAGGCGGCCAACCGCAGCACGATTCAGGATGTGGAGGGCTACTACGTGCGCTCCAACGACAACAAGCTCGTGCCGGTGTCGGAGTTCGCCAAGGTGACCCTCACCAGCGCCCCACCGGTGATCAGCCACTACAACCTTTACCGCACGATTCTGGTGCAGGGGGCCGAGGCCGCGAGCAAAAGCTCCGGCCAGGCGCTGGCCAAGATCCAGGAGGTGTTTGGCAGCCTCGATTTCAACAACATCGGCTATGCCTTCACCGGCCTGGCGGCCCTGCAACTCTCGGCCGGTAGCGCCAGCGTGCTGGTGTTCGGGCTCGGGATCCTGGTGGTGTATCTGGTGCTCTCGGCCCAGTACGAGAGCTACGTCACCCCGGTGATCATCCTGATGACCGTGCCCCTGGCGATGCTCGGGGCGCTGGCGTTTCTGGCGATCCGCTCGATCGACCTCAACATCTACGCCCAGGTGGGGTTGGTGACCCTGATCGGCCTGGCCGCCAAGAACGGCATCTTGATCGTCGAGGTGGCCGAGCAGCACATGAAGGCCGGGATGAGCGCCGTGGAGGCCGCGATCGCCTCAGCCGAATCACGGTTGCGCCCGATCCTGATGACGGCGATCGCCGCCCTGGCGGGCTTCATGCCCCTGGTGGTGGCCCATTCCGCCGGCGCCCAGAGCCAGCAATCCCTGGGCACGGTGATCTTCGGCGGCCTCCTGGTGGCCACGGTGCTCTCGCTGGGGGTGGTGCCGCCCTTCTACGTGGTGATCAAGGGACTGGAGGCCCGCTGGTTTGCGGAGGGTCAGCAGGCCTGAGGCATGGCGATCAGGTGATCACCGTGGGTCGCTCCATGCCCGTGCGCCCTTTGATTTCCGCCAGCTGATCGATCGCCGTGATCAGGTCGGCTAAGGCCACTTGGGGATCCTGATCCAGGTCGCCATCGGCGGGTTCGTAGCGCTCCAGGTACACCCGCAGCGTGGCCCCTGAGGTGCCCGTGCCCGAGAGCCGCAGCACCACCCGGCTGCCGTCATCGAGCAGTAGGCGCAGGCCCTGGCCGCTGGTGATCGAGCCGTCCACCGGATCGGTGTAGCTGAAGTCGTCGGCGGTGGCGATGAATCGGCCGGCAAAGGACTGGCCCACCAGGGTGGGCAGCAGCCCCTTGATCCGGTCGTAGAGCCCGTGGGCGCGCTCGCTTTCGATCGCTTCGTAGTCGTGGCGCGAGTAGTAATGGCGCCCGAAACGGCTCCAATGTTCCGCCATCAGCTCCGCCACCGAGCAGCGGCGCACCGCCAGGATCTGCAGCCAGAACAGCACCGCCCAGAGGCCGTCTTTTTCGCGGATGTGGTCGCTGCCAGTGCCGAAGCTCTCCTCGCCGCAGAGGGTGATCCGGCCGGCATCGAGCAGGTTGCCGAAGAACTTCCAGCCCGTGGGCGTTTCGAAGCAGGGCAGGCCCAGCTCCTTGGCCACCACATCCACCGCGGCGCTGGTGGGCATCGAGCGCGCCACCCCGGCGAGCCCGCCCACGTAGCCAGGAGCCAGGCCTGCGTTGGCGGTGAGCACCGCCAGGCTGTCGCTGGGGTTCACGAAGCAGCGCTGGCCCACGATCATGTTGCGATCGCCATCGCCGTCGCAGGCGGCCCCGAAGCGGTAGTCGTCGCCATCGAGCAGCAGCTCCGCCAACTCGTGGGCATAGGTGAGGTTGGGGTCGGGATGACCGCCGCCGAAATCCTCCAGGGGTGTGCCGTTGAGCACCGTGCCGGCTGGGGCCCCCAGTAATCCCTCCAGGAGCCGATGGGCGTAGGGCCCGGTGACCGCATGCATGGCATCGAAGGCGATCGGGTAGTCGTGGCGCAGCAGATCGCCGATCTGCTCGAAGTTGAACAGGCGCTGCATCAGCGCCACGTAGTCATCGACCCCATCGATCACCTCCACCTGCAGGCCCTCGATCTGGGCGTGGCCCGGTGTGTCGAGATCGAGGGGCGGGGCATCACAGATGCGGTAGCTCTCCAGAGCGGTGGTGACCGCGTAGATCGCGTCGGTGATTGATTCGGGGGTGGGCCCACCGTTGGCGCCGTTCACCTTGACGCCGAAATCGCCTTCGGGGCCGCCGGGGTTGTGGCTGGCCGAGAGGATGATGCCGCCGATCGCCCCGTGGCGGCGGATCAGGTGGGAGGCGGCGGGGGTGGAGAGGATGCCGCCGGTGGTCGTGATCAAGCGAGCGACGCCGTGGGCGGCGGCCATGCGGGCGATCACGTCGATGGCGGCCCGGTTGCCGTAGCGGCCATCGCCCCCCAGCACCAGGGTGCCTCCCTGCACCCCTGGCAACACCTGCAGGCTCGCTTCAATGAAGCTCTCCAGGTAGTGGGGCTGCTGGAAGTGGCGACTGCTCTTGCGCAACCCGGAGGTGCCCGGTTTCTGGTCGCTGAAGGGTTGGGCCAGGCTGACGCTGTGCGCCATCGGGAGGGTTTCCGGGGGCACCAAATTAGACCGCTCGCCCGCTTGGCCCTGGCTAAGTTGAGGCCTAGCGATCGAAGCGGAACCTTGTCGAAGCGTTGGTCGGGTCTGCGCCCTGGTGGTGGGCCTCTTCTGGGCCCTTGCCCAAGCTCGGCTCCATCCACAGCGGCTTGGCCCTGCTGGGCCCTGCTGGCGCTGGCGTTGCTGGCGCTCGGCCCCCTTCGCCCCGCGGCGGCAGTCGTGGGCGGTCCCAAGGCCTACCCCTATGAGCAGGCGGTGGGCACCAGCCTCAAGGCGGCCGAGGCGGTGCTTGGCCGCACCGGTACGGAGACCTGCCTGCGCGGCAAACTCACCAACGCCATGCTCGGTCTATCCGCCAGCTGTGAGGCCAGTGGTCAGCGAAGCGCCCTCTGCCAGCTGGCTGATCAAGCGGCGGTGATCACGGGCCTCTGGAGCCTCGACGCGATGGACGACACCGCCCGCCAGGTGATCAAGCTGGCTGCCCCGGTGGCGGGCCGCTGAGCGAGTGCATCGGCGGCGCTCACTTGGCGCCGAAGCCGAAGATGCCTTTTGGTTTGTCCGGGCCCGCTGGCTTCGGTGCGACCAGGGGCTTGAGGGTGGGTTTGCAGATGTTCAGCAGACTTTCGGCCACCTTGTTGAGCGCCTCGCGGCGGGTGTAGCTGTTGCTGGCGGCGATCACCGATTGGCGGCGGATGTCCCAGAGGTCGTCCTTGCAGGTGGCCGAGAGCCAGGGGTTGTCCATCAGGCCATCGGCGAGCTGGCGCGAGGGCTCGCAGGTGTCGGCTGTGTTTTCGCGGGCGCAGTTGATGGCGGCCAGCTGGACCTTGCGCAGGGTTTCCGTGCTGGGGAACTCCGGCTCAGGCCCTTTCGGGGCGGCCTGGGCCACCGGCGGGGAGCCAAGCGGTAGCAGCACCGCGGCGATCAGGCCGAGGGTTGGGACGCAGGCGGTGGGCCGAGCCATGGAGGCAGCACAGATGACATCCATCATCGCCCCGGCGCCATCCTCGGCCTGCCGCGGCCACAGGCCTTGAGCCTCTGGGCCCGCTTGCGCTCCAACCGCGGGGAGATCCCCAGTTCGGCTCCCCGCCACATTCGCTCGAACTCGTGCTCGAAATGGGTTGCCAGCGGCGGCGAGTGGATCAGCAACAGGGTTTCGTCGTTGCCATGGGCTGCCGCCGGACTCCAGTTGAAGCTGCCGGTGATCACCGTGCGCCGATCGATCACGGCGAATTTGTGGTGCAGTTTGTCGCCCCCCGCCAACCGCGGCACCCCTACCGTTTCCACCGCCGAGGTCCAGGCCTGGTTGTCCGCCTCGATGGCGCAGCGGCGATCCGGCAGGCTGACCCCGAGCAGATCGAGCACTTCTGAAAAGGAGCGGTGGGCGAAGCCCGGATCGGCCAGCAGCCTCAGTCGCACGCCACGGGCCCGCAGCTTGGCGAGGGTGTCCGCGAGGTTCTGGGCAGAAAAGACGAACAGAGCCAGATCGATCTGCGCGTTGGCCTGATCCAGCACCTGCGCCAGAACCTGCAGGCCGTTGCGGGGATCCTCACGGCGGTGGGGGGCAAAGAGCACATCCACAGCGGTGCCCTGCACGTTGACCCGCTGGATCGCCCCCTCCTGTTTCCCCAGGCCGAAATGGCTGTCGGGTTGTCCCAGGGGACCATCGCCCCACATCCGCCGGAACTCGCCGGTGAACACCCTGGCCAGGGGAGCGCTTTCGATGCGCAGCAGGTGGTTCACGTTGCCTCGGGTGCTGGGGGCATCGGGGTCGCCGTGGATGCAGGAGGGGGTGAAGTTGGCCGAGCCGGTCACCAGCACGTGCCCGTCGGCGATCAGGAACTTGTGGTGCATCAGACCGCTGCCGGCGCTGCCGTCGGCGGTGTCATCGATCAGGGGCACGCCCCCCCGCCGCAGAATCAGCACCGCATCGCCCGCCTCCCGTTCCTGGGCGCTGAGCAGCCCGTCGTGGTTGCTGTCGGCCAGGGCGCTGAGCTGCTGCTGGCGCAGGCGCTGATGGGGGTTGAGATCGATGGCGTGTTCCTCGCTCCAGGGGGTGCTGTAGGTGTTTTCGAGCACGACCTTCACGTGCACACCCTCCCGCTGCTTGGCCACCAGTGCCCGGGCCACCTCCGGCAGTGAGAGCTCCTGCACGGCGATCAGCAGATCACGGCGGGCGCTGCGGATCGTCTCCAGCAGCAGCGCCTCCAGGTCATCCCCGGGTCGGTCCTGGCCGCTGATGGGACTGCGGTAGCTGGTTTCGGCCCTCTGGTTGAAGGCCAGCTCGAACCCCTTGGGCAGCGGCGGTACGGCCGGAGGCGATCCGATCAGCCGGGCGCTGGCGCTGCAGCCACCCAGCAGCAGGGTCCCAGCCAAAGCGAGCAGCGCTGGCCATGGTCCGGTTGGATGGGGCCGTACTGAAGGGATGGCGTTGGCGTCCAAGGCCGCTGGCCCCGATGGTCTTGCTCAGAGTTCCCAGGCTCTGCCACCGGTGCTTCCAGTTCCCAGGCCCGTAGAGATTCCTGGCCCGCTGGCAGGCGAAGGAGTTGATCTGCCGTGGCAGCTGAACGACCGATGGGGACTACGGCCCCTCGGGGCTCAGAACCATTCGGCCACGGCCTGGCTGCTGGGGTTGCTGTTGTCTTCAGGGGTGTCACGCTCGAAGCGCAGGGTGATGTTGCGCTTCTGCTCACCATCGACGGCGATCGCCTGGATCGGATAGAGCTGGATGCCATCGCGGAAGGGCACCTGCACTCGGAAGGTGCCGTCGCTGGAGAGGGGGACCTCCTCCTCGCCGATCATCAGCCGAGCCGAGGGATCCGTGGCGCCATAGACGATCAGCTCGGCGTCGGCCACGAGCCAGAACGCCCGCTGGCGTGGGGTCACCCCGCCCAGGCCGGATTCGTTGCGGCCACTGGCCCAGAGGCCGATGCCGGAGGGGTTCAGCCCCACACCGGAGAGGCGGGAGCTTTCGTTGTCATCGATTTCGTGGAAGGCCTCCGAGCCGCGGCCGAAGCGCTTCCAGCGCACCGTGGCGCTCTGGTACAACCGCTCGTGCAGGTCGTTGTTGGCGGCTTCCACTGGGCTGGGCAGCGTGGCCATGGTGGTACCGGGGGCCGTCTCCAAGGTGAAGGGGACGAATTGATCAAGGATCTGCTCGCTGGGGTGCAGGGCCGGCACCCGGGCCACGGCGGAGGTGGCCAGGGAGATCCAGCCGCCGGCCGACTGCCGATATCCGAGCTCAACGCGGTAGTCCCGGTCGCTCAGGGGCACCGGTAAGTACCACTCGGTGGAATGGGCATCCACCGGCACCTCCTGCAGGGTGTGGGGGTGGGTGGCCCCGTTGGCCAGGCCGGTCACATCCGCCAGGCGCAGGGCCAGTTGGGTGGCACCGCTGGTCAGGGCCCCCTGTCGATCCGCCTCCGAGATCTCCCAGAACACATAGGCCCACTGGGGGTCCCGGGGAAGGAACACCACCTTGGTGGCGGCGGCGGGACGGGGGGCTGGCGGCAGATCAGCCTCGATGGTGAACAAGCTCACCGCCGAGCTGTCCGAAGCCTGCTCGGGCTTACGGGTGTCGATTTCCTCCAACAGTTCCTCCTTGGATTTGCGGCTGTAGAGACTCACACCCAGGTCACTGGCCACTTGGCGCAGTTGGCGGAGGGTCATGCGTGCCAAAGAAGAAAGGGCCTGACTCACAGCGTCTCCTGATTTCATTTGGGATCAGTTTGCATGGCAATTCCCGCTTCGAAGGCCCACGGCCTGCCCCCGTCAGTGGACGCTGACGGCCCCTGGAGCGACCGGCCATGAAAAAAACGGCGGGGATCTCCCGCCGTTTCGTTGGCCAAGGGGCGTGAGAGCGAGCCCTGGGCTCAGCGACCGATGCTGCGGTAGGGCACCTTGGAGAGGTAATCAATGTTGGCGCTGCTCACCACGTTGCCGCTATAGCGCATGCCGGGCATGCTGCGCACCCAGGGGAGGTAGTCCTCGGGGTAACCGCCGCGGCGCTGGGTGGCACGTTTGGGAAGCGATTTGGCTGTGCCGGTGAAGACGATCTGGGGGAACCCGAAGATGCCGCGGTAGTAGGCGTCGTAGCGGGGGGTGGTGATGTTGAAGGGGGTTTCCCCCAGAGACCGGGCGCCCACGACGCGATGGCGCTGGAAAGGGACGGTGTTGAAGCCGAAGTTTTCGAGGTATTCGTCGCTATCAAGGATGTCGTCGACGGCGCCCTTGACGCCCTTGGTCATGATCACGGCCGCCCAAGCGATCTCCTCGGCCTGGCTGTGTACCGGTCGGCCGAGGAGTTTTTCCACCAAATGGCGGGTCACTCGGTAATTGTTGTTGAGGTTGTAGAAGCTGCGTGTGAAGGTGTCTGACAGGGTCAGGGAGCGGATGAAGTCACGCACGGTGATCTGACCGTCGCGCAACTGCGATTCCAGGTTGCTGTCCCGGTCGACCTTGAAGGCGTGGAAAAAGATCTGCCGGTAGGCCGACTCGATCACGGACCTCAGATCATCGCGGCTGACAGACGTATCCAAGCCCCCCCCCTTGGGATCCTCGTCGTTGCCCACCCGAAACGGCTCGACCCGGGAGTTCTGGGTCGTGGGCGCGTATTGCAGGAGGGGGAGGGCCACGCGTTCTTCGGCTTCCAACGACTGCGATCGTAGAAGTGGGCCTTGGGGCCACTACGTCTGGCATGGGCAGGGCTCACGATCCGTAACGTTTGCTGCCGCCACGGGTTCGCCCGCCGCCGCCCAAGGGCGCTCACCAGCCCAGCACCGAGAGGGGGCCTGCAGCGCTGGCGCCGTCCACGGTCCCTTCCGCCCCTGCTGCGCCTTCGGGCTCCTGCCAGCGGGTCTCGATGCAGAAGGAGGCGGTGTTCGAGAGCCCCTCCACGGTGCTCGTGCGCAGCCGCACATCGGGCCCAGCGAAGCTGAAGCGTTCCAGGGAGTTCATCGTTTCGTAGCTCGTGCTCAACAGCAGCTCGTCCCGTTCATCCATGAAGAAGTGGCCGGCCACCGGGGCCGTCTCGGCGTAGCCCCGATCGCGCAGCAGCAGGCCGGCTCGGCCCCGTTCATCGCAGGGGATCAGCGCGAAGACCGATTCGCCCTCGTGGGCCTCCCCCGCCTTGTCCCAGGCCATCGAGCCGCTCCAGCGCACCTGGCAGCCGCCCACCAGGTGGGTGGGGTCTTGCTGGTGCAGTGCGGCGATCGCCACCAGCCGCGGATCGTTGGCCGCCACCTCCACCACTTCGATCAGCGAACCGCCCGCTTCGGCGCTCCGATACAGCAGGTGATGACTGCTGCGCTGGGAGCGCCAGCGGCCGCAGCTGAGCTGGAAGAAGCTGAGGGCATCGGCGATCGACGGGTTCACGGTTGGACATCGGCTACAGCGATGATCGCAACAGACGGCCTTGACGGCGCCCCCGTTGACCCTCGGAGCCCTGGCTGCCCTGGCCGCCGCCCTCTGCTGGACCCTCTCCACCAGTCTCTGGCGCAGGCTTCCCACCTCCCTGGGCGCCGCCCAGTTGAACCTGCTCAAGAATCTGTTGGCCCTGGCGCTGCTGGGGCCGGCGTTGCTGCTGTTCCCCGGGGTCGTGCCGGCTCCGCTGCTGCTGCCCCTGGCCCTGAGCGGGGTGGTGGGGATCGGCCTGGGGGACAGCCTGTTCTTCGCGGCCCTGCGGCGCCTCGGCACCCGCCGCACCCTCACCCTCGAAGCCGGCGGGCCGGCGTTCACCGCCCTGGTGGGAGCCCTGGTGCTGGCGGAGGTGCCGCGGCCCCTCCAGTGGCTGGGGATCGGCCTGATCAGCCTGGCGGTGCTGTTGGTGGCCAGGGGCGCGCCGCCGCAACGCCCGGATCAGGCTCTGGGGCTTGGGCCCGATCGCTGGGGAGTGTCTTTGGCCTTAGGCGCCCTCGCCTGCGGCAGTGCCGGGGCCCTGCTGGCCCGCTCCGCTCTGGTGGCGGGCACGGTGGATCCCCTGCAGTCCGCCGCGGTGCGCCTGGCGGCAGCCTCCCTGGTGCTGCTGCCCCTGCTGCGGACCTGGCCCCGTCCGGGCCAGCGCCCCTGGCCGGCCCCGGCCCGCTGGCCCCTGGTGCTGCTGGCGACGCTGCTGGGGACGAGCGCCGGCATCGTGCTCCAGCAGACGGCCCTGCAGCTGCTGCCGGGGGGGCTGGCGGTGGCCCTGATGGCCACGGCACCGGTGATGGCCTTGCCCCTGGCGTCCCTGGAAGGGGACCGGCCGGGGAGGCGGGGGCTGGCGGCGGCCCTGCTGGCGCTGGCGGGCGTCAGTTTGGTGGTGGGCCTATGGGGCTAGAGGGGGGATGGGCGCTGGCAGCTGCCTCAGCCGCGTCTGGG
Organism: Cyanobium sp. ATX 6F1; assembly: GCF_024346315.1. NCBI lineage: Bacteria > Bacillati > Cyanobacteriota > Cyanophyceae > Synechococcales > Prochlorococcaceae > Cyanobium > Cyanobium sp. ATX 6F1. Next base: position 59,410 of record NZ_JAGQCS010000009.1, on the reverse strand, counting down.
CTTGCCCCTGCGCCCAGGCCACCAGTTGGCTCAACTCCAGGGCCAGGGGATCACAACCCAGCTCGGCGGCCAGCCGCTCCAGCTGGGCGGCGCCGCTCAGCAGTTGCTCCAGGAACACCGGGGCGAAGTCGGGATCGCTCTGGAACCGCGGCTCGCCGGCCATCCAGGCTTCGATCGCCTCGCTGGCCGGCACGGGGCCTTGGTGGGCCGCACCGATCTGCTGCAGACAGCGCAGGCAGTGGGCCAGCAGGCGCAGGTGGTGGCGTTCCAGTGCCGGCAGCAGGCTTCCCTCCAGCAGCGTCAGGTCATCTGAGCTGAGCGGCCCTTCGGCGCTCAAGGCTGGGGCAGGACGCCGTTGTCGGGTTGGAGGTGGAAGCCACAGGAGTGGCCGCCCTCCAGGCGCCAGTGCACCCGTTCCACCCGGCAATCGGGGAAGGTGTGGCGAATGAGCGCCAGCTCCTGCTCACAGATCACGGGGAACTGTTCAGCGATGCGGGAGACGGAGCAGTGGAATTCGCTCATCAGCCAGCCGGAACCTTCGGGGTCGGGCCGGCACTCGGCCACGTAGCCCTCCCGGCGCCGCAGCTCCACCAGGCGCTCCACCCGTGTGGTCAGGCTGCCGCTGCCGATCTGGTGGAGGTAGTGCTGGGCCTTGTCCTGGGCCTGACGCTCCAGCAGCTCCTGCACGGTGCCGGGGGGGAGGCTGGCGGCGATCGAGCCAAGCAGACCGAGGGCGAAGTGCTCGCTGCCGTCGGTGAAGTGGTCGTGGCCCTGGGGGGTCAGGCGCCAGTGGTTGCTGGGGCGACCGGGGCCTTCGGAGGCGGGACTGGCTTCCACCAGACCGTCTTCTTCGAGGCTGCGCAGGTGCCGGCGCATCACCTGAACCGACAGCTCCAGGCTCTCGGCCAGTTGGGCTGCCGTGGCTTCGCCCGCCCGCAGGAGCAGGCTGAGGGCCGCCTCACGGGTGGGGGCCTGGGTTGAGGAACTCATCGGATTGCGCGCGGTCCCGCCGGCGAACGGTCCGTTGCCCAACCTTGCCACGCGTGGCAAGGATTTGTGGATCCGGTTTCGGTGGGCGTCAGGCACGGGTCACAATGGCGCCAAGCCGCGCGACGGCCGATCCGGTGCCCTAGGCTCCAAGAAACGAAACTCCAAGGTTTCGTAATTGGATGTCGGCCTTGTTCGGCCTGGATCCTTCAAGTTGCGATCCCTTCATCCGTGGTGCCGCTCACCGACCCGCCGAACCATGTCTGACGCTCCCCCCAGCAGCACGGCTTCCAGCAGCACAGCGGCTCCCACCAGTGAGAGCCTTGAGGTGATTCGCAAGTTTGCCGAGACCTACGCCAAGCGCACGGGCACCTATTTCTGCAGCGATCCGGGCGTGACCGCCGTGGTGCTCGAGGGCCTGGCCCGCCACAAGGATCAGCTGGGTGGTGCGCTCTGCCCCTGCCGTCACTACGAGGACAAGCAGGCCGAGGTCTCCCAGGCTTTCTGGAATTGCCCCTGCGTGCCGATGCGCGAGCGCAAGGAGTGCCACTGCATGCTCTTCCTCACCGAGGACAACCCCTTCCGCGGCGAGAGCCAGACCATCAGCACCGAAGAAATTCTTTCCCACACCTCCGACTGAGGAGCCTCAACGCCATGGCCACCGCTCCATCCGTCGGCGATCTGATGAGCCAGCCGTACAAGTACGGCTTCGTCACAGACATCGAGACCGACAAGATTGCCAAGGGCCTCAGTGAGGACGTGGTGCGCTGGATCTCAGCTAAAAAAGAGGAGCCGGCGTTCCTGCTGGAATTCCGCCTGCGCGCCTTCCGGCAGTGGCTGCGCATGGAGGAGCCCGACTGGGCGACCCTGGGCCATCCCCCGATCAACTACCAGGACATCATTTATTATGCGGCCCCCCGGCAGCAGGACAAGAAGGCCAGCCTCGATGAGGTGGACCCAAAACTTCTTGAAACGTTCGACAAGCTTGGGATTCCGCTGAGCGAGCAGAAGCGCCTCTCCAATGTGGCCGTGGATGCGGTCTTCGACAGCGTTTCGATCGCCACCACCTACAAAGCGAAGCTGGCGGAGCACGGGGTGATCTTCGGCTCGATCAGCGAGGCGGTGAAGGAGCATCCGGAGCTGATCGAGCGCTACCTGGGCACGGTGGTGCCCGGCAACGACAACTACTTCGCCGCCCTCAACTCAGCGGTGTTCAGTGACGGATCCTTCGTGTTCATCCCCAAGGGGGTGGAATGCCCGATGGAACTCTCCACCTACTTCCGCATCAACTCCGGCGACACAGGCCAGTTCGAGCGCACCTTGATCGTGGCTGAAGAAGGCGCCTCGGTGAGCTACCTCGAGGGCTGCACCGCACCGATGTTCGACACCAATCAGCTGCATGCGGCGGTGGTGGAGTTGGTGGCCCTCGATGACGCCTCGATCAAGTATTCCACCGTGCAGAACTGGTACGCCGGTGATGAGAACGGTGTGGGCGGCATCTACAACTTCGTCACCAAGCGCGGCCACTGCCGCGGCGACCGCAGCCACATCAGCTGGACCCAGGTGGAGACCGGCTCGGCGATCACCTGGAAGTACCCCAGCTGCGTGTTGCAGGGTGCCGATTCGGTGGGAGAGTTCTACTCGGTGGCCCTCACCAACCACCGCCAACAGGCGGACACCGGCACCAAGATGATCCACGTGGGTCCGCGCACACGCTCCACGATCGTGAGCAAGGGCATCAGTGCCGGTCATTCCTCCAACAGCTACCGGGGTCTGGTGCAGATGGGGCCCAAGGCGGTTGGGGGTCGCAATTTCAGTCAGTGCGATTCGATGCTGATCGGCGACCAGGCCGCCGCCAACACCTACCCCTACATCCGCTCCCAGCAGCCCGACGCCGCGATCGAGCACGAGGCCAGCACCTGCCGGATCTCCGAAGACCAGCTCTTCTATCTGCAGAGCCGGGGCATTGGCTTCGAGGAGGCGGTGTCGATGATGGTCAGCGGCTTCTGCCGCGATGTGTTCAACCAGCTGCCGATGGAGTTCGCCGCCGAAGCCGACAAGCTCCTGGCCCTCAAACTCGAGGGTTCGGTGGGCTGACCCCCACCAGCTCTGCCTTCTTCCTTTCTTTCCGCCCTGCCCCAACCCCAGGCCCTGTGATCCGTCCCGACGCCGAACTTCTGCTCCAGATCAAGGACCTCCACGCCCGCGTGGAGGATCAGCCGATCCTCAAGGGCGTGAACCTTGAGATCCGCGCCGGCGAAATCCATGCGGTGATGGGGCGCAACGGCAGCGGCAAGAGCACCCTCTCCAAGGTGCTGGCGGGCCATCCCTCCTACCAAGTGACCAGTGGTTCGGTGCTCTACCGCGGAGAGGATCTGCTGGCGCTCAGTCCCGAACAGCGGGCCCGTATCGGCGTCTTCCTGGGGTTCCAGTACCCGGTGGAGATCCCCGGGGTGAGCAACCTGGAGTTCCTGCGGGTGGCGACCAACGCCCGCCGCATGGAGCAGGGCCAGGAGGAACTCGACACCTTTGCCTTCGAGGATCTGGTGCAGGAGCGCCTCAAGGTGGTGCAGATGGATCCTGCCTTCCTGGAGCGCTCGGTGAACGAAGGTTTCTCCGGCGGCGAGAAGAAACGCAACGAGATCCTGCAGATGGCGCTGCTGGAGCCGCTGGTGGCGATTCTCGATGAAACCGATTCCGGCCTCGACATCGATGCCCTGCGCATCGTGGCTGGCGGCGTCAACCACCTGGCCAGTGCCGACAACGCCACCCTGCTGATCACCCACTACCAGCGTCTGCTGGATGTGATCACCCCCGATTATGTGCACGTCATGGCGGCGGGCCGCATCCTGCGCACGGGCGGCAAGGAGCTGGCCCTGGAACTCGAGGAGCGCGGCTACGACTGGGTCGATGAAGAGCTGGCGGCCCTGGAGCTTTCCGAGAACGTCCGCACACCCTTGGAGGTGGCCTGACCATGGCGCTGGCGACCGAGACCTGGAGTGGGCGCCTGCTTCAGGAACTGCCGCCCGCAGCCGGTGCGTTGGCGGAGGTGCAGCGGCGGGGTCGCGCGGCCCTGGCGGCCCTGCCCCTGCCCCGCCGGCAGCAGGAGGATTGGCGCTTCACCGATCTGGGGGCGCTGACGGCCCTGGCTCCCCGTTGGGATGCCGGCGCCACGCCGGTTCCCGTCGACCTGCCCCCGGTGGCCCCTGGGGTCACGCGCCTCTGGCTCGATGGCCGCGGCGATCCCCTCGCTGGGGTTGAACTGCCGCCCGGCCTGCGCCCCCTGGCGCCGTTGGAGCTGAGCCAGGCTCTGGGCCACACCCTGGCGGCCGTCGGCGCCGAGCACCACTGGCCCGTGGCCTTCAACCACGCCAGCGCCGGCGATTGCCTGGCCCTGCGCGTGAGCGGGCGTGAGCCCGTTCAACTGGAACTCGTCAGTGCTGCTTGCAACGAACAGGCGGTGCTCCCCCTGCGCGTGCTGCTGCTGGTGGAGGAGAAGGCCCAGCTGGAGCTCACCCAGGTGCTGCTGGGCTCGGCCGCCAGCCTCACCAGCCTGATTCTTGAGTTGCATCTGGGCCGTAAGGCCGCGGTCAACCACGGTCTGCTGGCCTTCGGGGAGGCCCCGGCCAGCCTGCTGGCCCATCTGGCCGTGGAGCAGGAACCCCAGAGCCGCTATCAGTTCACCAGTGCCTCCCGCGGCTGGGCGCTCTCGCGCCTGGAGCCCCGCATCAGCCAGGTGAGCGGCGCGGCCCACACCCAGCTGGCGGGCCTGCAGCTGGCGGAGCAGCATCAGGTGGCGGACACCCACGCCTGGGTGCGCTTCGAGGGGCCCGATGGCAGCCTCGAGCAGCTGCACAAGGCGATCGCCGATGACCACGGCCGCAGCATTTTCAATGGTGCCGTGCGCGTGCCCCGGGCGGCCCAGCGCACCAACGCCGCCCAGCTGAGCCGCAACCTGCTGCTCTCCAACCTGGCCCGGATCGACACCAAGCCCGAGCTGGAGATCGTCGCCGACGACGTGCGCTGCGCCCATGGCGCCACCGTGAGCCGGCTGCAGCTCGATGAGCTCTTTTATTTGCAGAGCCGAGGCATCGACGCCGAGCTCGCCGCCAGCCTGCTCAAGCGCGGCTTCTGCGCCGAAGTGCTCAAGGGTCTTCCCGCGGCCGCCGCCGTCTGGGAGCCCCTGGCGAGGGTGCTGCAGCCGGGCTCTGCTTTGAGCGCTCCGGAGCGGCGGCCATGACCAGCCTGGCCCTCCCACCGCTGATCCCCGCGATCGAGCCGGCCGAGAACCTGGCCTTGCTGACGCGTCCGGATTTCCCGCTGCTCGATCAGGTGGCCTGCCTGGGGGAGCCGCTGATCTATCTCGATTACGCCGCCACCAGCCAGAAGCCCCGTCAGGTGCTCCAGGCCCTGCAGCACTACTACGGCCATGACAACGCCAACGTGCACCGCGGCGCCCACCAACTGAGTGGCCGTGCCACCGAAGCCTTCGAGGCGGCACGCACCAAGACGGCGGCCTTCATCGGTGCCGCCAGCCCCCACGAGATCGTCTTCACCCGCAACGCCACCGAGGCGATCAACCTGGTGGCCCGCAGCTGGGGCGACGTCAACATCCGCCCCGGCGATGAGATTCTGCTGTCGGTGATGGAGCACCACAGCAACCTGGTGCCCTGGCAGCTGCTGGCGGCCCGCACGGGCGCCGTGCTGCGCCATGTGGGGCTCACCCCCACCGGGGAGCTGGATCTCGACGACTTCAAGGCCCAACTGGGGGAGCGCACGAGGCTGGTGAGCCTGGTGCAGGTGAGCAACACCCTCGGCTGCCTCAACCCGATCGCCGAGATCACCCGCCTGGCCCACGCCGCCGGTGCGTTGGTGCTGGTGGATGCCTGCCAGAGCCTCCCCCACCTGCCGCTGAACGTGGCCGATCTCGGCGCCGATTTCCTGGTGGGCTCCTCCCACAAGCTGTGCGGGCCCACGGGCATGGGCTTTTTGTGGGGACGCGAGGCACTGCTGGAGGCGATGCCCCCTTTCCTGGGGGGCGGCGAGATGATCGAGGAGGTGCAGCTGGGCTCCAGCACCTGGGCGTCGCTGCCGCACAAGTTCGAGGCGGGCACACCGGCCATCGGTGAGGCGATCGGCATGGGTGTGGCCCTCGACTATCTACGCGGCCTGGGGCTCGAGCGCATCCACGCCTGGGAGCAACAGCTCACCCGTCAGCTGTTTGCAAGGTTGCAGGCGATCGAGGGGGTGCGGATCCTCGGCCCCACGCCCGAGCAACAACCGGATCGCGCCGCCCTGGCGGCGTTCACGGTGGAGGGCCTGCACGCCAACGACATCGCCGCCCTGCTGGATTCCGCGGGCATCTGCATTCGCAGCGGCCACCACTGCACCCAGCCCCTGCACCGCCACTACGGCCTGGCCGGATCGGCCCGGGCCAGCCTGGGATTCACCACCAAGCCTGAGGAAATCGACCGCTTCGCCGAGGAACTCCAGGGCACCATCGGCTTTCTGCGGGAGCACAGCTGAAGCTGGAACGGCTCCGAGTCAGGCCAGCCCTCAGGCGAGTGAGTGCAGGCCGATGGGGTTGCCTTCCGTGTCGAGCACCACCGAGATGAAGCCGAACTCGCCGATGGCCATTTTCGCTCGGCACACTTGGCCGCCCGCTGGCACCACGCGACTTTCCTCCACCGCGCAATCCCCACAGCTGAAATACACCATCGTGCCGCCCTTGCCGGGCTCACAGCCCTCCATCTGCATCAGCGCGCCGCCAGCCCCTGCCTTTGTGTCGTCCATCGGGAAGCACCAATAGGCCATGCCCGGATTCGAGAGGTCCTCGAACTCCACCTGGAACACGGCCCCATAGAACGCTTTGGCCCGCTCCATGTCAGACACGTTGATCTCGAACCAGGTGATGGGATTGGTGGCCATGACGGGAAGGTTGGCGCGTTTGGCAGAAGATAGGTCTGCTGAAGTGAGCCCTCCAGCGGCTTGGGATGATCGTCACGCTCCCCTTCTTCCACCATGAACATCGACGGCAAGGCCTGGCGCACGATCTGGCTGGAGCAGGGCGGTTGCTCGGTGGGGGTGATCGATCAGACCCAGCTGCCCCACCGCTTCGAAACCCGTTCGCTCGCCACGCTCGATCAGGCCGCCGAGGCTATTGCCACCATGGTGGTGCGCGGTGCACCGCTGATCGGGGTCACCGGCGCCTATGGCCTGATGCTGGCCCTGCAGGCGGATCCAGGCGATGCCTCGCTCGCCGCTGCCTTCGAGCAGCTCAACGCCACCCGTCCAACGGCCATCAACCTCCTCTGGGCCCTGGAGCGGGTGCGTGATCGGGTGGCGCCGCTCCCGCCTACCCAGCGGGCCGCCGCCGCTGCGCTGGAGGCCGCCACCATCGCTGATGAAGACGTCGCCATGTGCGAGGCGATCGGCGACCACGGGCTCGCGATCTTCCAGGCGATCGCCGCCGCCCGCCCGGCCGAACGCCAGGGGGAACCCCTGAACGTGCTCACCCACTGCAATGCCGGCTGGCTGGCCACGGTGGATTGGGGCACCGCCCTGGCGCCGATCTACAAGGCCCACCGGGCCGGGATCCCGATTCATGTGTGGGTGGATGAAACGCGTCCGCGCAACCAGGGCGCCAGCCTCACCGCCTTTGAGCTGGGCCGCGAGGGTGTGCCCCACACCGTGATCGTCGACAACGCCGGCGGCCACCTGATGCAGCACGGCCTGGTGGATGCGGTGATCGTCGGCACCGACCGCACCACCCGCACGGGGGATGTCTGCAACAAGATCGGCACCTACCTCAAGGCCCTGGCAGCCTTCGATAACGGCGTGCCCTTCTACGTGGCCCTGCCCGCCTCCACCATCGACTGGACGATCGACGACGGCGTGGCCGAGATCCCGATCGAGGCCCGCTCCGCCCGCGAGGTGACCCACATCGGCACTCTTTCGCTCACGCCCGAGGGCAGCGGCGCCTTCAACCCCGCCTTCGATGTCACCCCGGCGCGGCTGGTGACGGCCCTGATCACCGAGCGCGGTGTGGCGCCGGCCAGTGAAGAGGGGTTGCGATCGTTGTACGGCAGGGCCTAAGTTCCGCGCGCCTGAGGCCTTTCAAGGTTAAGGGAAGGTGAACAACCAAGCGGTGATCTGTCGTGCTCGATTGTGCCGCCCTGTTCATCTCCGACCTGCATCTGGGATCGAATCAGTGCGAGGCCAAGGAGCTGAGTCGCTTTCTGGCCTTGATTCGCCCCCAGGTGCTCTATCTGGTGGGCGATGTCATCGACCTGGAGGCGATTCGCATCAATGCCAACGTCAGTGAATCCTTCCTGGCGGCCAGCGTCGATCGGGCTTTTCAAGCCGGCTCTGTTGATCCGCTCGAGAAGGGCGTCTTCGGCAGCCGCAAACTGCTGCGCCACACCCACCTGCAGGTGCTTCGCGATCTCCGTGATCTCAGCCGCTCAGGCGTGAAGGTGGTTTATGTGCCCGGCAACCACGACGCTTATCTGCGCAAGTACACCGGTCTGGAAACTGAGTTCTTCGCCATTCGCCGCGAGGATCTCTACACCACCCCGGATGGCCGGCGCCTGCTGGTGCGCCATGGCGACGAATACGACGGAGTGATCCATTTCCACCAGAGCCTGGCCTCTCAGCTCACACGCCTCACGGAGCACTACAGCCAGTTGATCGGCCTGTTCCGCTCCGCCGCTGAGGCCCTACGGCCCAGTGCGCCTTTGGCCAGCTGGAATCCGGAGGCGATTCTTGAGAGTGCTGTGGAGCTGCTGGCTCAGCCCTGGGACTGGCCGGTACCGGCGGCAAGGGGGCTGGAGTCGTCGGAGTTTTCGCTGGCCTTCGCCCTCGAGCGGGCGATCAAGACCCGCACCGGCCATGACCGCGTGCACAAGCGGCTGATGACCCAGCACCTGTTCCGGGAGAACCGCGCCGGCCAGCAGCTCCATGGGCTGATCAACGGCCACACCCACATCCCCGAGGTCACCGGCTTCGAATCGCCCCCCGCTTCACCGGGTGATCCGGCAGCGCCCTGCCACATCACCACCTACAACGACGGCAGCTGGGCGCGTAGCCAGCGGCAGCTGGGCCGCACCGCCCTGGTGGTGGCCCACGACGGCACGATCGGCATGATTCGCTTCGATCGCGAGCGCGGCATCGTGCCCTTTCTGCCGCCGCGTTTTCCCTTCAACAGTTATCCAATGCGCCCCTGTTCCGTGTGTGGCACACCGGTGGCTGATCTCAACAAAACCGATCAGGGCGGCGATGGCATTCAGCTCTCCATGGAGGAGCCATCACCTGTTGCCGAAAGCGTCGGGGTTTGATCCACGAGCGGACGATCCAGTGGGCCATCGATCAAGCGCCGGAGCATGGCCTTCGGCCCCTGAAACGGCGAGGGTCAGAGCGCATCCCCGATCAACTTGATGGGGGCGCCGGGACCGTCGGGCTGCACTTCCAAGGTGGAGTAGGTCCACTCCCCTCGGGCTTTGCGCGCCTGCACCACCAGCGTGCCCGAGCCCTTCGGGCCGCTGATCGGGATCGCCAGGTTGGCGCTGCCGCCGGCGCCGTTCGTGCTCACCTGGCCGGAGAGGAACAGGCCGCCTTGGAGGGGTGACCCCAGGCGGCTGCGCACCAGCGGATCGGCCTGGGCCCGCCCCAGGGCTTCCTTGTAGGGAGCGGAAGACTTCATCAGGCCGAACACGCCGAAGACCAGCAGGGCGATGAAGCCCAGCACCGACCCCAGGCTGCCGGCGCAGCCCAGGGGCACCACCCAGGGCCAGTTGCGCTGCCACCAGTTCCGGCTCGGGCTGTCACCGGTCATGGCCGTTCCGCTGGGTCGGGCCCAGGCTAAAGACCCCGTCCAGGAGACCTGGAGCCCATCTAAGGCGTGGTCAGCGCCACGGCGGTGCCGCTCACCACGATGCCGCCCGTCGCCGGAATGGTCACCTCCAGACGGCTGGGGCGCCCCATCGCTTCCCCCTGCAGCACCGTGATCCGCCCGCCGGGGGGCACCTGAGCCAGGGCGCGCAGGTAGCCGCCGAGGGCGGCGGCGGCCGATCCGGTGGCGGGGTCCTCGCGTAGGCCGCAGCTGGGGGCGGGGTTGCGGGCCTGGAACAGGGCCGGCTGGGCGCGCCAGATCAGCTGCAGGGTGAGCAGCCCCTCGGCCAGCATCAGCTCCCGCAGCACCTCAAAGGGGTAGTCGAGCCGCGCCAGTCGCCCGGCATGGCGGGCCGCCAGCACCAGGTGCCAGGAGCCGGCGAACGCCTTCAGGGGCGGCAGCTCGGGGTCGAGCTCGCCGGCGCCCCAGCCCAGGCAGGCCAGCACCGCCGCCACCAGCTCGGTGCTGGCGGGCTCCTGGCGGGGCTCGACGGAGGTGAGGGCGGCCACGGGGCGGCCGTTCTCCAGGCGCACGCTCACGGGCACCAGCCCCACGGGGGTCTGCAGCCGGTAGGTGCCCATGCCGCTCGACGTTCCCAGCACGACGCCACTGGCGATGGTGGCGTGGCCGCAGAAGGGCACTTCGCAGCTGGGGCTGAAGTAGCGGATCGTGCGCTCGTCTCCAACCAGCGGCGCCAGGAAAGCGGTTTCCGAGTAGCCCAACTCGGCGGCGAGCTGTTGCATCGCCTCCACGGGCGGCAGGGCCGGCCCGTTCCAGACCCCGGCGGGGTTGCCACCGGCCGGGTCGTCGCTGAAGGCCGTGAGCCGGTGCAGCGTGCCGGCGTCGATGGCTGGGTGGGCGTCGGGCTTCACCGCTCAGGCCCCCTGGCCGGGGGCCGCCGAGCCCCAGCGCCGCTGGGCCCACTGCAGCGGCAGGCTCAGGGCGATCAGTGCCAGGGCCAGCAGGCTGTTGGTGGTGTCGCTCAAGGAGGCGGCCACCAGGAAGGCCATCGAGCCCAGGGCCACGATGGCGGCGGCCCAGATCCCGCCCGGGGCCTTGAAGGGCCGCGGCAGTTCAGGCTCCTTCCAGCGCAGCACCAGCATCGAGACCATGCCGGCCAGATACAGGAGCACGTAGAGCAGCGCCGCCACCCCCAGCAGGCGCTCGAAATCAGCGAACAGCACCAGCAGGCCCGTCAGCAGGGTGGTGGCGATCAGGGCGTTGACGGGGGTGCCGCTGGGGCGCACCTGGGCGAAGGCGCCGAGGAACAGCCCGTCGCGGCTGAGGCCGAACAGGATGCGGGGCGCACACATGATTGAGGTGTTCACCAGGCCCAGGGAGGAGATCAGCGCCAGCACCAGGATCACCCGGCCGCTGAGCGGCCCGAACAGGGTTCTGGCGGCATCGGCCAGGGGCAGATCGGAGCCGGCCAGCTCCGCGATCGGCAACACCTTCAGCAGGGCCAGGTTCACCAGCAGGACCAGAGCGATCACCACCAGCAGCCCGCCGATCACCGAGCGGGGCAGGTCCTGGGCGGGTTCGTTGAATTCTTCAGCGAAGTAAATCGGACTCTGCCAGCCGTCGTAGGTGGTGATCACGGCCTGCAGGGCGAACACCGCCGCCACCACCAGGGCTGTTGCGCCCGCCGGTGGCGACGGCCCACCGGCCCCGGCCAGCTCGGGGCCATGGCCCGGGCTGAGCAGCAGGCAGGCGCTGATCAGGGCCAGGAAGGCGAGGGCCTTCACAAGGCTGAGCAGCTCCTGGCTGAGCCGGCCGGCCTCCAGGCCGATCAGCTGGATCAGGGCAAAGAGCAACAGCACCACCAGGGCGATGCCGGTGCCATGGAGGGGGATGGAGGGGATCAGGGCGGTGGTGTAGGCACCGATGGTGACCACCACCCAGGCCAGGCCAGCGCAATGGCCGATCCAGTCGATCCAGCCAACGGCGAAGCCGGCCTGATCCCCCAGGGCGCGGCGGGCGTAGATCGTCCAGCCACCGGCCCGGGGCATCGCTGCCCCCAGCTCCGCCACGGCCAGGGCCCCGAGCAGCACATAGAGCCCCCCGAGCGCCCAGGCAGCGAGGATCAATGGTCCGTTGCCCAGCTGGGCGGCCACCAGACCGGGGGTGCGCAGGATGCCGGCGCCGATCGAGCCCCCCACCGCCCCGGCGATGCCGAAGCCCACCCCGAGGATCGAGAGCAGTTGGCCCGACGGTGCGGCGTTCGCCGCTGGGCTCGGTTTCATGGCGGGCCTCCCATGGCCGGAGACTAGGGCTCAGGTTTGCCGCAGGTAGGCCGGTGCCTTGGGGTGGTGCCCATCAAGGCAGGTCGGCCTCCAGCCAGGGTTGAGCGGCCCGGATCAGGGCGTCATGGATGGCCTGCCGCTCAGGGTCCGGGTCGTGGATGGCGGCAACGGCCTCAATCCCTTGGATGTAGGCGGGTGGCAGCCTGTGTTCGCGGGCGCCGGCGAGCACGAGCGCTCGATACCAGCTGAATGGTTGGATCGAAGGGTCGATGTGGGTGGGGGTGGCGACATACACCTGGGCCTGGAGGATGTGGCCGTTGCATGTCACCTCGATCACCTGGTCGTCGTAGCCGACGCCAAGCCCCTCGGCGTGATCCAGCCGTGGCTTCTCGGTGGCGGCCAGTTCAAAGAGCACACCATGGACCTGCGCCTCCGCCCGGTCCGTGGCCCACACATCGCACTTCCCGGAGCCGTCCTTGCCGCGCTTGTGCCAGCGCAACTCGTAGCCCCGGAGCACGGCCCGCCCCAGGGGCATCGCCGAGGGGACGCGCTCCCGCAGACGTCGAACGAGCATGTTGGAGCCGTAGGCGAAATTCAACACGGCGGGCTGGGGAATCAGGCAGACCTGATGGCTGAACTGGATCAGGACGCCGGAGAGGCAATGGCTCGGTTCAGCGTCAGCGGGGATCCACTCGGAACAGGGCCTGCATCCCCGCCACCATGTGATCGTTCACATGGCAGTGCATCATCCACACCCCGGGCACATCAGGGACCATGTCCAGGGTTCGGCTCGTGGCGGGGAAGATGTCGGTGGTGTCGATGCGCCGGCCATTCTCCAGCAGTGTTGAGCCATGCCAGTGGGGCGTGTGGAGGTCCGTTTCCGTTCCCATCGCCAGCAGATACCAGCGAACATGCTCGCCCTGCCGCATGGTGAGTCCAGGAAGATCCGCATAGACGAAGCCATTGATGCCATGCATGAGGTTGCTTTCGATGAACTCCTCATCGCTGCGGTCGATGGATTCGTTGTTGATGAACTCAGCAATATTGGAATCTAGGAACAGGCTCTGGTTTTCATCGGTGATGGCGTAAAGCCCCACGAATTCATGATCCACTCCCTTGGGAAGCCTGCGATTCTCATCCAGCTGGCCTTTCCTGTGAATGATGATCGGTCCCACCAATCCGGCGCTGGTGTCGGCCACTTCGTTGACGTGGGAGTGGTAGGGCCACACGATGGAATCTGGATCAGCGGGCCCAGGGCCGGCGCGCTCTGGAACCTGCCATTGGTAGGTGTGGGAAGCACCTGGTGGCACGTCATCATCCGTACGATCTTTTGGCGAAGACCCATCGGCATAGGGCGAACCTTCGCTGGCCTTGTCGTAGAGAACACCGTGGGGATGAAGGCTCACCGGGAAGCGGGTTTGATTCCGCAGATGAACAACGAGGGTGTCCCCAACCTCCGCGCGCAGGATCGGGCCAAGGTTCCCCAGGTGCTCCTCACGGGATCCTGGCCTGCGCAGAGGCGATGCATCAGCACCAGGTTCGGCTTCTTGCACTCCCCTGGGGCCGTCAAGAATTGCGCCGTAGCCAGCGCTGTAGGAGCGGAAGACCGCCTTGCGGTAGACCCGGCCGATCCGCCCGGCTCGTCGCTCAACGAAGGTGTTCTCCTCAGCTCTGAAGGGCATCCCCATCATCCTGTTGATGGGATAGGAGGGGGCGTAGTCCCAGAGGATCTCCTCCGCTTGAATCCAGTACTCGCGCTGGTGTGAACGCCCGTTGACCGCAAGGGCAAGCCCGAGGATCAAGGCAAGCCCCAGAAGCAGCGACAGCAAAGCCAACCATCGACGCGCCATTCTCTGCTGGTTGATCTGCTGATCCGATCGGCACCTTTCCAGCGAAAGCTAGGCGCAGCCATGCCAGACACCGCAGACGAATGACACGGTCCGTTGTGATCGATGTCACACGAGCGGGGCGCTTGCAACGATGGCCTCTGTGGTCCTATGGCGCTTTTGACGGCAAAGTGAGCTTGCATGAGATCAGCCTTTCAGGCATTAATAGGCGGCGATCACTGGTAGTAGGAACAATCCTGGGTGACGGATTGTGATGTGGGGTTGCTGACCGCCTAACGCTCAAGATCAGAAGCGGGCAGTCGCTTTGGCAAAGGAGACAGCCTCCGGTCACGTCTTCTGAATCTTGATGTTAGGCACCCTTCGCATCGACAGTGGCGTGAGCTTCGACATATTCCTTAAGCACAGCATCCATACGGGCTTGCCAGCCAGCTCCAGAAGCTCTGAAATAGTCAATAACTTCAGGACTATATCGGATTGAAACCAGCTGCTTTTTATATGCCAACTTTGGACGGCCGCGCAGCACTCGCATGGGGACCATCGCGCTCATCTGTTCGTCTGTAAGCGGAAGGGCATCAGGATCTGATTCCGCTGCCTCTGTAATCAACTGATCCTCCTCAAGTGTCGGCATCTTCAGGTTGACCTTCCTTAATGGCTCTGACATAGTGATTGACCTCACGGCAATTGGCTCTGCGTAGGCTAATAATTCTCCTTGCTGGCTCGCGTTCTACAAAGGCTACAAATAAGAGTATGTCTCCAATTGGAGCCAAGGCAATCATCGTTACTTCTCCATAGTCAGCCCGGTCATCAATCCAGACGAGTGCTGCATCCCAGCTGAGCTAAGCTGCGGCCGCCAAGGAGAGGCCGTGCTTGCTCAGGTTGGTCGCGTCCTTGCCAGGGTCGAAATCGAACTGCACGCTTTATCGTAGCTACGGAAAGTCCGGCCGTCAACTTCGACTAAACAAGCAGTCTTCAGGTGGGCCTAACGCTTTTTCGAAGGTGTCGCTTCTCAACAGGCAACCATTGCGGACCTTTGCATCGCCAGCAGAGCTCAAGTCAGCTCCTCTTCGCTTCTCACACTCGCGCTCAACTTCAGACCCAGAGCCGTGACCACCTTCAGGATGGTGTCAAAGCTAGGGCTGCGCTCTCCAGACAAAGCCTTGTAGAGGCTCTCCCGGGAAAGTCCTGAGTCTCTGGCCACCTGGGTCATCCCCTGGGCCCGTGCAATATCGCCCAGGGCCTTGGCAATGAAGGCAGCATCTCCATCCGCCTCCTCGATGCAGGCTTCCAGGTAGGCCGCCATCTCCTCAGGTGTTCGGAGTTGCTCGGCAACGTCGTACGGGATGGTCGTGGTTTTCATCAGGTCTCCTCTGTCAGGTTGTCTGCCAACAGAAGAGCCTCATCAATGTCCTTGGCTTGTGAGCTCTTGTCTCCGCCAGCCAAAAGGATGATCAACTCGGTTCCCTTCTGCAGGTAGTAGACCCTGTATCCAGGGCCGTAGTTGATCCGCAATTCCGACACGCCAGCCCCAACGGGCTTGACGTCACCAGGATTGCCGCCGATGAGGCGCTCGATCCTGGCCTGAACCTTCGCCCGGGCTCTCAGATCACGGAGACCCGCAAGCCATCGGACGAACCGCTCTGTCTGGCGGACCTCAACCATCCACCAACTGTAGCCTGTTGGCTACGGCGACGCAACGCTGCCTTGCTGGGGCCCTTCAAGGTCGCCACATCCTTCGAACGTTCGCGATCACCTGGCCGCAAGGAGTAAATGCTGAAACAGGACTTCTGATGGAGGCGACTTAGGTGGATCGCAGTATTAGGAATCCATGATGAGCTTGTATGAAACCTTTTCATCCGTCAGTGTAACGAATCCAGCCTTGACCATCTGGTCAATCACGGCTTGTACGTCTGGCTCCCCAACCTGCTTGAAGAGGATAGCGTCTATTGAAGAGCTTAGAGAAGCCAGCGTCCGAGGTCTTGAGTTTCCGGATTTTAATCGATCAACAACCAGCCCCATGCGTTCCTTCGGGGTCTTTGCCGTTGATGCTCGAATAATGGGAATTTCGCCAATCGTCTCGCTCCGGACCGCAAACACCTTTCGCTCCCTTAAGTGCTCAATTAGCGGATCAAAACCCTTATCCTTAGATATGATATGAAAGAAAGCATCTGCATCGGTTGCGCCAATTTGTCCTATGTAAAATGCAATATGAAAGTCAAGGGCGTTGGGCCCCGCACCGGAGATCTTTATGTACTTTGCGCGCTCACCAAGGTCTTGAATAGCAGACACGGTCTCAAATGAGAGTCTTGTCTGCACCTTTCCCACAAAGACATAGGCGACAAAGCCATCTCTATTTAACAGCTCAAGCTGGCTGGGTTGAACACTCTCGTAATCTATGAGGACATAATTGGTTCTCTTCATTATGGATGGCAAGGGAATTGATCAGCCTTGGACAACATGATCGTACGAACTGCGCTATTGCTCTTGCATTATCGCGATGCTTTGGGGCTTTGCAACCTCACGTGTCGAGCGGGCTTACTGAGGTTTAGAGGAATGCCCAACAATAATTGGGCGGGTCCTTGGTCCCTTCTACATGCTCCCTATTCAACCGCATAAAACCATAGTGCCCTGCCCTGTAGGAGCTTAGATCCCTTTCAGGCCTACCGATCACAGGGGCCTTCGCGGCTTGTTCTGACCTTTAGCCGGGTCTGAGAACCAACTGTTCGTCAGGTTACAGAAGATCAGCCGGGCTTCGAACGCCGAGTGTGCCGTGGTTCAGTACATGGGTGTAGATCATGGTGGTCCTCACGTCGCTGTGACCGAGTAATTCCTGGATCGTGCGGATGTCCTGCCCGCGTTCGAGAAGGTGGGTCGCGAATGAATGGCGGAGGGTGTGGCATGTAGCTGGTTTGCTGATGCCCGCCGCCATTACATCCCGCCGGACTGCTTTCTGGATCAACGAAGGATCCAGGTGATGTCGACCTTCCTGGCCTGTGGCTGGATCGCGCCAGCGCTTGTGCTGCGGGAACACCCAATGCCAGCCCCATTCCACTGGTGCGTTGGGATACTTTCTGGCCAGAGCATGGGGCAGAAGAACTCGGCCCCAGCCTGAGGCAAGATCGGCCTGGTGAATCTGGCGCAAGCCATTCAGGTGCTGCCAAAGGGCAGCAGTCTGGCTTGATGGCAGGAGCGCTCTGCGATCCTTGTCACCCTTGCCGGAGCGCACCATCAGTTCATGGCGCCCAAAATCCAGATCATGAACGCGAAGGCGCAGCGCCTCCTGCAGCCTCAGTCCGCTGCCATACAGGAGTCCCGCTACCAGTGCCTCAGCGCCGCTGAGCCGTCTCAGCACGGCGCGTACTTCTTCCACGGTGAGCACCACCGGTAGACGTTGTTTCGTTCGCGCCCGTGCCACGCCATCAAGTTCCACATCTCTCTCCAGCAGCACGCGGTACAGGAACAACAGTGCTGCCAATGCCTGGTTCTGCGTCGACGCGCTCACCTGCAGATCGACCGCCAGATGGGTGAGGAAGGCTTTCACCTCGGCGCTGCCCATCTCGCGCGGATGGCGCATCTGGTGAAAATGCAGGAAGCGTCTCAGCCATTGCTCGTAGGTCTTCACCGTGCGCCTGGCGTAGTGACGCACCACAAGTTCCTGTCTGTACCGCTCCATCAGCCGGGGCGGCCGGTTTGTCGTCATCCCAAGGGCGTCGTCGTCGCTTCAGTGTTCCCACGGCACGGCTGCGTCTGATTCCCGGCTCTTCATTGCCCCCGCCCCCCGTAGCCTCCAGGCGCCACCACCGCACCCCTGCGCCCATGCCCGCCCGTAACCGCTGGTCGGACGCCGGCGCCGCTGCGGCCGTTGAGCGCTATGGCGCCTCCGGAATTTCCGAGGCCCTGGCGCTGCGCACCTTCACGGCGCGGCTGCTGGGGTCCGATCCGGAGCTGGTGCTGCACGGCGGCGGCAACACCTCGGTGAAAACGAGCGTCTCGGGGCTGCTGGGGGAATCGATTCCGGTGCTGTGCGTCAAAGGCTCCGGCTGGGACCTCGCCACGATCGAGCCCCCCGGCCATCCCGCCGTGCGCCTGGAGCCGTTGCTCGCCCTGCGCGCCTTGGCGGCTTTGAGCGATGAGGACATGGTGGCGGCCCAGCGCCAGAACCTGATCGACCCGGCTGCCCCCAACCCCTCGGTGGAGGCGCTGCTGCACGCCTTCCTGCCCCATCCTTTCGTGGACCACACCCACTCGATCGCCCTGCTGGCGCTGGCGGATCAGCCCGACGCCGAAGCGGTCTGCCGCCGGATCTACGGCGATCGGGTGGCGATCGTGCCCTATGTGATGCCCGGTTTTGCCCTGGCCAAGGCGGCCGCGGAGGCCTATGAGGCGGCCGCGGCCCGGGCTGCTGAGCAGGGCCTGGAGCTGGAGGGGATGGTGCTGCTGCAGCACGGCCTCTTCTCCTTTGGATCCACGGCCAAGCAGAGCTACGAGCGGATGATTGCGCTGGTGGGGGAGGCCGAACGCGCCCTGGGCCAGGTGGAGCGCTCGTTCCAGCCGCTTCCCCTGCTGAGCCCCGCCGCTCCTGCGGCGGCGTTGCTGCCGTTGTTGCGCGGGGCCCTGGGCCGGGCCGCCGGCGCCGCAGGCCTCCGCTCCCACTGGCTGTTGGATCTGCGCGCCGATGGGCCCGCCCTCGCTGTGGTCAACGACCAGCGCCTGGCTGACTGGGCCACCCGGGGCGTTGCCACCCCCGACCACGTGATCCGCACCAAGGCCCGCCCCCTGGTGCTGCCGCCCGCACCGCCCGCCGGCGACGCCGAGGCCTTAACTGCCTGGGCCGCCGCCGCAGAGCGGGCCCTGGCGGCTTACATCCCCGACTACCAGGCCTACTTCGCGCGCCAGAACGCCCGCGTCGGCGGGATCAAAAAGCCCCTTGATCCCCTGCCCCGGGTGCTGGCCCTGCCGGGGCTGGGCCTGATTGGGGTGGGGGCCAGCGCCGCCGCCGCTTCTGTCACCGCCGACATCGCCGGCGCCTGGGCCGCCACCCTGCTGGCCGCCGAAGCCCTTGGCTCCTTTCGGCCCGTGGGCGAAGACGACACCTTCGACATGGAGTACTGGAGCCTGGAGCAGGCCAAGCTAGGCAAGGGCTCCGAAAAACCCTTGGCCCGTCAGGTGGTGCTGGTCACCGGCGGGGCCGGCGGCATCGGCGCCGCCACCGCCCGGGCCTTCGCGGCCCACGGGGCCGATCTGGTGGTGCTCGACCTCGATGGCGAAGGGGCAGGGGCCACGGCGGCCGCCTGCGGGCCGCTGGCCCTGGGCCTGGGGTGTGATGTCACCAATCCGTTGGCGGTGCGCGCCGCCTTCGCCGCCGCCTGCGCCCACTTCGGTGGCCTCGACATCGTCGTTTCCAACGCCGGGGCCGCCTGGAGTGGCCCGATCGCCCAGCTCCCTGACAGCGACCTGCGCGCCAGCTTCGAGCTCAACTTTTTCGCCCACCAGCACGTGGCCCAGGCGGCGGTGGCGGTGTTCGAAGACCAGGGCTTCGGCGGCCAGCTCTTGTTCAATGTCTCCAAGCAGGCCCTCAACCCCGGCCCCGCGTTCGGCGCCTACGGCATCGCCAAGGCGGCCCTGCTGGCCCTCATGCGCCAATACGCCCTCGAGGGTGGCCCCAAGGGGATCCGCGCCAACGGCCTCAACGCCGATCGCATCCGCTCCGGCCTGCTCGACGACACCATGATCCAGGAGCGCGCCGCCGCCAGGGGTCTCACGGAGGCGGACTACATGGGCGGCAATCTGCTCGGCCAGGAGGTGCGCGCCAGCGATGTGGCTGAGGCCTTCGTGGCTTTGGCGCGGATGGAACGCACCACCGGCGCCCTGCTCACGGTCGACGGCGGCAACGTGGCGGCCATGGTGCGTTAGCGCTAGCGGCGGGCCAGCCACAGCCCCAGGCTGATCCAAGTCACCACCAGCACCAGGCAGAGCGCCGTCCAGGCTGGCAGCCCGATGCTCATCACCGCCAGCGGTGCGCCCACCGTGATCACACCGCCGGCGATCAGGGGCTGCAGGATCAGCTGCTTGATCGAGAACGCTGGCAGAGCGTCGGAGTCATCGGCGGGGTCGGCCATGCGCAGCAACAGCAATCCGCTGGCGGCCACCCCCGTGCCCTGGCCGAACTCCACAATCCCGCGCTCAAACCAGGGGGCCGGCAGGATCCTTGGCGCCAGCAGCAGCAGCACCCCCAGATTCCAGGCCAGCCCCACCGTCGCCAGCACGGTCAGAGGTAGCCAGTCGTGCCGCAAGAGTGAAAGATCCAGGCAGGCGGTGGCCGCTGTGATCAGCAGATCCGCCGCCAGGGTGCTCACCAGGCTCTGAATCGGCGCCGAGGTCCAGTGCCCCTTGCCGGTCTTCTCCAGCACCAACCGCACCAGCAGCGAACCCGCCAGGGCCAGCGGGAACACCGGCAGGGCATCGATCACCAGCTTGAACCCACCCCCCAGCTGATCCGCCACCAAGCCCAGGGAGGTCCAGAGCAGGTAGCCCATCACCACCGCCACCCCGGTCAGGGCCAGGTTCACCGCCCAGCGCTCGGCGCTGCCGGGGCTGGACACAGCCTGAGCTGATGGCTTGGCGATCGCAGCAGCCTCTGCCGGTAGGTCGTTCGAGACCGGAACGACCACAGGCTCCTGCCGGTCTGCCAGCAGCCAGCCTCGGGCGCGCCCCAAGACAACCACCAGCCCGCCTACCAACGTGGCCGCCAGGAGCCCCACCGTGGAGAGCGCCAGCCCCAGGGCCTCGCCCCCCGGGAAGCCCAGATCGGCGTAGATCGGCCCCATCGCCGCGGCTGAGCCGTGGCCGCCCTCGTAGGCCACCTCAATGAGGCAGGCCATCAGCGGACTCACCCCCAGCCAGGGTTGCAGCAGCAGCAGAACCACCAGCCCGGCTACCAGGTACTGGCCGAAGGCGAGGGTGAGCGCCATCAGCACCTGCGCCGATAGCGGCCGCCACAACCCCGCCGGGTTCGGCAGCGGCTTGCCCAGCAGCAGGCAGGCGAACACCAGCGTCAGCAGCGCCGTGGGCAGCTCCGACCACAGGGCGATCACCGGTTCGGGCACCAGCGGCACCAGGCCCGTGGGTGCCACCGCCAGTCCGATCGCCCCGGCCAGCAGAGCTTCGGGGATGCCCAGCAGGTGCAGCCCCAGGGCGTTGCCGAGCAGTCGCCCCAGAGCCAGCAGCACGGCCAGGCCCGCCACCGCCACCAGCACGGTGGCTCCCCAGGTCTGCCAGGCCGCCAGGAGCATGGGGGCGAGATCGTTCATGGGAGAGCGGGGAGGCCGAACTGGCGGCGGAAGAAGGCTTCGCTGGCCTCCAGCACCTGGCGTTGCACCGCTCCGCTGCGGAAGCCGTGGCCCTCCCCGGGGAACAGGTGCACCTCCGCCTCGATGCCGTTGGCCCGCAAAGCGGTGGCCATGCGCTCGGTCTGCTCGGGTGGCACCACCTGGTCGTCGAGGCCCTGGAAGAAGATCACCGGGCAGCGGATCCGGCCGGCGTGCTCCAGGGGTGAACGTTGCGCATAGAGCTCCCTGGCCGCGGGCCAGGGTCCCACAAGCCCATCCAGGTAGCGCGCCTCGAAGCGGTGGGTGTCTTCGGCCATCGCCGCCAGATCGGCCACGGCGTAGCGGCAGGCGCCGGCGCGGAACACGTCGGTGAAGCAGAGGGCCGCCAGCACCGTGAAGCCCGCGGCGCTGCCCCCCTCGATCGCGATCCGCTCCGGGTCCGCCTTGCCGGCTGCCACCAGGGCCAAGGCGGCGGCGGCGCAGTCGACCACATCCACCACGCCCCATTGGCCATCGAGCCGCTCGCGGTAGGCGCGCCCGAAGCCCGTGGAGCCGCCGTAGTTTACATCCACCACTCCCCACCCCCGCGACGTCCAGTAGGGGATCACGGGGTTCAGGCCCGTGCGCGCCATGGCCGTGGGGCCGCTGTGCCCCTTCACCAGCAGGGGCGAGCCTGAATGCGCGCCCCCGAGGGGCGGGTGGTACCAGGCGTGGGTGGGCGCGTTGCCGTAGCCCGCGAACCAGAGGGGCTCGGGTGGGCTGATCAGTTCCGCCGGCAGGGGCTTCGCACCGGCAGGCCGATGGCTCCAGCGGCCCGTGGCCAGCTCCAGCGCCAGCAGTCCCTGGCCCGCCGTGGGACCACTGGCGATGCAGGCCAGCCGACCGCCTTCGGCGACCACATGGGCCAGATCGTCGAAGGGCAGCTCCAGGGGCTGCCAGCGGCCGCTGGCTCCAGGGGCTTCAGGAAGGACGATCCGTCCCAGCTCCCAGCGGCCCTGCCTGCAGGCGGCCGCCACCAGCTGCTCCCCGTCCCAGGCGGTGGTGGCCATGCCGTAGACCCACTGGGGCATGGCGAATTCGGCCTCCACCTCCAGCAGCGGCTGCCAGATGGTGGGGACCGTCTCCAGCCGGTCGGCGGCCTTCAGCCCATCAGCCCCCGCCAGGCGCTCCAGGTTCCACCAGCCGCTGCGGTCGTTGGCCACCACCAGATCCCCGTTCGGCAGCCACAGGGGTTGGAACACGGAGATCCCATGGCGGTCTGCTTCCCCCGATCCGGCGATCACCCGGGCCTCCACCAGGGCGCCGCTGGCCTCCAGTCGGCCCAACCACAGCTGGCTGCGCTCCCAGGGCATGAACGGCTGCTGCCACTCCACCCACACCAGGTGCCGGCCGGAGGGGCTGAGGGCGGCGTAGCCGCAGAAATCGGCAGGGGTGTGCAGCCGCACCGGTTCCCCCCCCGCCAGGTCCACCGCCACCAGCTGGTCGCGGCCGCCTTCTTCCATCACCCCGATCCAGCGCCGGCGGGCGCCATCGATCAGGCCATCGGCGAAGGCGCGCGCACCCGGTTGGGTGAGTCGCTGGGGTTCCGGTGGCGCATGGCCCTCGGCCTTGCCTGGGCCGCCGGCGAGGGTTGGGCCCAGGTCAAGACGCCAGAGGCAGCGGTCGCCGTCGTGGACGAACACCGCCAGGGGCTCCGCCAGACGTTCCGGTTCCTTGCTGGCCCCGTGCCACTCACCGAGGGCATAGACCCCGCCGCCGTAGTCATGCACGCGGCTGCGCAGGTTCCAGGGTCCCGGTGTCAGCTCCACCGCCTCGGCATCGGGGCGCTGGCGCACAAGCAGGGTGGTGCGGCCCTGCTCCTGGGGTCGCTGCTCCAGCCAGAACAGCCGGCCCTGGAGCCAGTGGGGTTCCTTCAGCGCCGGGGTCAGGCCCACCGCCAGCTCGATGGGCAGCGGCCGGATCCCGGCGCTGGGGGCCGCCCGTGGCTTGCGCCCGTCGCTCAACTGGCCCTCCGGCACGGCTCCTACAATCGATCCATCGTTTCAGGTGGTGTCGTGGCCAGCCTCTTCGCCCAGATGGCCCGCACCGCGGAGCAGACCAACCGGGGCGTGCAGGTGTCCAAGGAACCCCTCGACAGCCCGCCCCTGCGCATTCACACCCTGGGGGAGCAGTCCCTGCGCGCGCCCGCCAAGCGCATCAGCAAGGTGGATGAGTCGGTGCGGGAGCTGGCCCGGAACATGCTGCTGAGCATGTACGCCGCCCGCGGCATCGGCCTGGCCGCCCCCCAGGTGGGGGTCAACAGGCAGCTGCTGGTGATCGATCTGGATCTGGAGAACGCCGCCACCCCGCCCCTGGTGCTGATCAACCCGGAGATCACGACCACCAGTGGTTCGCTCGAAACCTATGAGGAAGGCTGCCTGAGCATCCCCGGGGTCTACCTCAATGTGGTGCGGCCCAGCGCCGTGGAGCTGAGCTTCCGCGATGAACAGGGCCGCCCCCGCCGCCTCAAGGCCGACGGTCTGCTGGCCCGCTGTGTTCTCCACGAGATGGACCACCTCACCGGTGTGCTGTTCGTGGACCGGGTCACCGATGAACTCAGCCTCAATGAGGAGCTGCAGGAGAGGGGCTTCGACCGCACCCACGTCCGCTCCATCCGCTGAACCGATGCCGATGAAACCCTTGGCCGGCCTGTTCCTGGCCCTGGCCTGCGTACTCGGCATCGCCGCCACCGGATCGGTGTTCGAGCTGGCCTACGGCGACCCTGATCTGGGGGTCACCCTCACCGGGCTGATCCTCGGGCTCAGCCTGCCCGGCACTGCCATAAGCCTGCTGGTCGCAATTCGTCTCAACAACCCGGTCTGAGCCCCCTGGCGCTGGGCGGGAGCACTTCTACGATCTCCCCATCGCCGTCCCTGTTGTCGTGAAACGCACCGTTCCTCCCGTGTTGCTCCCCCTGGCCATGGCCGTTGTGGCGACGGGATTCGTGGGCGCGGAGGCCCCGCGGGCCCTGGCCCAGGCCGTCAAGACGCCGGTTCCTGCCGTTGCGGTGACTCCCCTGGCGGACGCTGGACCGGCGAAGGCTGTTCCCCCAAAGGCTGTTCCCTTAAAGGCTGTTTCCACTGAACCTGTTCCCGTTACAGCTGCTCCTACAAAAGCTCTCCCGCTAACAGCTGTTCCTCTGAAGGCTGCCCCGTCGAGCGCCAATCCGGCAGCCGTGGCACCAGGTGCCGCTGGCCTCCCCTCCCCCGCGGTGGCGAAGACCATGCCGGTGGTGGTCTCCCAGGGGGCCTTGTTCGACGCCCGCGACGTGCTCCAGGAGCGTTTCGTGCTGGTGGCGGCCCCGATCGGCTCGGGCGAGCGGGCCCAGCTCAACATCTATGAGCAGGTCAGCAATCGGCGCCCCTGCTTCGCCACCGCCGGCGCCGCCCCCGCCCAGGTGGATCCGTTGCTGGGGAGCTTCGATTTCACCGGCATCTGCAATCGCTTCATCGATGGCAACGGCTACTCCCTGCGGGTGGGCGGCAGTGATCTGGGCACCGTCTACCGCCTGAGCGTGGTGCGCCAGGCGAATGACACCTTCCTGCTGGCCTCGCCGACCAAATCCAATCCAGGACCCGAGATGGTCGTGGCCCGCACCGGCGGCCCCGGTTCCGGCTTCCTGCAGCTGGTGCCCGAGCCGGGTTGGAAGCTGATGCGCCGGCACTTCGGTGCCCGCGCCCTGGGCCACGTCTACGTCTACCGCGATTCCTGGCCCACCGAGGCCCTCACCCAGCAGCCCCCGGTGCCCCCCACGCCGCCCACCCGTCCCGCCAGTTGAAGTCCCAGGAAGGGCGCTTGCTACCATCGTCCATCTCGGCCTTATCCCTGCTTCATGACCCAGGTCACCGTCGGCGAAAACGAAGGAATTGAATCCGCTCTCCGGCGCTTCAAGCGCCAGGTGTCGAAGGCGGGCATCTTCGCTGACCTCAAGCGCCTGCGTCACCACGAAACCCCGGTCGAGAAGTACAAGCGCAAGGCCCAGCAGCGCCGCCGCCGCCGCTGAACGGGTGTTTTCACCCATCCCCGGCTGAGGCTGGAATGATCAGCATGGAGATGTTCCCCGGAGCATGGCCATGGGCCACCTGATCCGTGATTTCACCCACTGGTTCGCCAGCGCGCTTGGCTACACCTTCGGCCATCCCCACCCGGGCGAAGCACCGCCTCCGCCGTTGGTGGGGGTGCAGCCCTACCGCGACCATCCCCGTCGACGCTGAGTTGGCTTAGGGGCGATCGAAGGAGCGAAAGGTGAGGGCCTCGGCCACCGCTTCGGCGCCGATGGAGCCTTCGCCGTTCAGGTCGGCGATCGTGCGCGCCACCCGCAGAAGCCGCTCGGCGGAGCGGGCGCTCAGGCGCCGCTGACGGATCGCCCCCTCCCAGAGCGCCAGGGCCTTGGGGATCAGATGGCTGTGGCGGCGCAGGTCGGCGCCGCCCAGCAGGCTGTTGGCGCAGCCCCCGGGGTTGCGCTGCGACATCCTTGCGCGGGCCTGCCGCACCCGCTGGGCCACCAGTCGGCTGCTTTCGCTCTGGTGGCCGGGGCTCGCTCGGGGCTCGAAGTCCGCCACCAGCTGCTCCGCCTCCAGCCGGCGCACGATCACCTGCAGATCGATGCGGTCCAGCAGCGGCCCCGACAACCGCGACCAATAGCGTTCGCGTCGCTGCTCGCCGCAGCTGCAGACCCGCTCCGGATCCCCGAACCAGCCGCAGGGGCAGGGGTTGGTGGCGGCCACCAGGGCCACCTGGGCCGGGAAGCGGCTGCGCTGCCGCGTGCGGCTGATCCACACCTCCCCCTCCTCCAGGGGCTGCCGCAGCTGGTCGAGCACGTCCCGGCGGAATTCCGCCAGTTCATCGAGGAACAGCACCCCGCAGTGGGCCAGCGACAGTTCCCCGGGGCGGGGGATGGCGCCGCCGCCGATCAGGGCCGCCCCGGAACAGCCGTGGTGGGGGGCGCGGAAGGGCCGTTGGCTCAGCAGGCTGCCATGGCCGCCCAGCAGCCCCGCCACCGAATAAAGCTGGGTGAGCTCCAGCATTTCGGGTTGCTCCAACGGCGGCAGCAGCCCCGGCAGGCGCCGGGCCAGCATCGTCTTGCCGCTGCCAGGGGGACCCACCAGCAGCAGGTGATGGCCGCCCGCGGCGGCGATCTCCAGGGCACGGCGGCCGTGGGGTTGGCCCTTCACATCGGCGAGATCCAGGGTCGGCGGCACCCCCTGGGCAGGCAAGGGCCTGCAGGGGCTGGCCTGGGCGGGATCCGCCAGCAGCGCCACCACCTGGGCCAGGCTCCCGGCGCACCACACCGTGAGCCCCTTCACCAGGGCGGCCTCGGCCCCGTTGGCGGCCGGAAGCACCAGGGCCCGCGCGCCACAGCGCCGGGCGGCCAGGGCCAGGGCCAGGGCTCCGCGCACGGGCCGCAGGCGGCCATCGAGGCCCAGTTCACCGGCGCACCAGATGCCCGCCAGTTGCTCTGCCGGCAGCTGGGCGCTGGCCACCAGCAGCCCCAGGGCGATCGGGAGGTCGAAGGCGGGGCCCTCCTTGCGCAGGTCCGCCGGTGCCAGGCTCACCACCACCCGGGTGAGGGGCACCCGGAAACCGCCGTTGCGCAGGGCGGCCCGCACCCGCTCCCGCGATTCCTGCACGGCCGCATCCGCCAGTCCCACGATCGACAGCCCCGGCAGCCCCGGGGCGATGTCCACCTCCACGCTCACCTCGACCCCGTCGAGGCCCTGGAGGGCGGCTCCGCTGCACCGTGCCAGCATCGAATCAAGGTCTCACTGCCCTTTCCAGTGCCACCTTCTGTCCCACCGACCGCCTCGCCGGCGCCATGGCCGACCCCAGCCCCACCGCATCGAACGCCCCCAGCGACACGATCTTCGGCCGCATCCTGCGGGGGGAGATCCCCTGCGATCCGGTGCACAGCGATGAGCTCTGCCTGGCCTTCCGCGATGTGAATCCCCAGGCGCCGGTGCACGTGCTGGTGATTCCGCGCCAGCCCCTGGTGAACCTGGCCGATGCCAGCGATGACGACGCACCCCTGCTGGGCCACCTGCTGCGGGTGGCGGCGAAGGTGGCCGCCGCCGAGGGGCTGAGTGGCTGGCGCACGGTGATCAACAACGGCGCCGGGGCGGGCCAGACCGTGTTTCATCTGCATGTGCACGTGATCGGCGGGCGCCCCCTGGCCTGGCCCCCCGGCTAGCCGCCTGGGTAGCCCGTTGGGCCGCAGCCCGCACCTCCAGCGGCGACAATGGCGCCACATGCAGCGGTCCATGGGTCCCCTGAAAGCCTTCCGCGACCAGCTCGGCAAGCTGCAGCGCCTGGCCCAGCCCTATTTCCTCCCCGTTGAGGACACCAGCCCCTGGCAATTCCTGCTGCTGGTGGTCGCCCTGCTGGCGGTGGTGGTGGGCCTCACCCTGCTGCTGCTCACCGGCACCGTGGCCGCCACCGGCGCCCTGATCCCGGAGCTCCGCGGCCGTTTTCTGCCCGGTGTGCCCGAGCAGGTGAGTGCCCTCTGGCGTGGCCCCATCGGTCCAGGGGTCCTGGCGGCCTTCGTGGCCGGTCTTCTGGTGTTCGGCAGTCAGCGCTCCAAGCTGCGTCAGGGCCGCTGGCTGCCCTGGGTGCTGCTGGGGGTCATCGCCCTGCTGATCCTGGTGATCAACGGCATCAACGTCGGCATCAGCTTCATCGCCCGAAACGTCGACAACACCCTGGTCGCCTACGACAGGGATGGGTTCTGGAAGACCGTCGCGATCTATGCCTTCTGCCTGGTGCTCGCCCTGCCGATCCGGGCGATCCAGAGCTATCTGATTCCCAAGCTGGGGCTGCTGTGGCGGGAATGGCTGAGTGGACGCCTGATCACCCGTTACCTCTCGAACCGGGCCTACTACGTTCTCGATCCGAACGATGAATCGTTTTCGGAGATCGACAACCCCGACCAGCGGATCTCCCAGGACACGGCCAGTTTCACCAGCACCAGCTTGAGCGTCACCGTTGAGATCCTCGCGGCGCTGCTCACCTTTTTCAGCTTCATCATCGTGCTCTGGAGCATCAACTCCAAGCTCGCCCTGCTGCTGCTGGCCTATTCCGTGGGCGGCACGGCGCTGATCGTGTTCGCCAGCCGCAAGTTGGTGAAGCTCAACTTCCAGCAGCTCAAGTTGGAGGCCGACTTTCGCTACGGCCTGGTTCACATCCGCGACAACGCCGAGTCGATCGCCTTCTACCGCGGTGAGAAGCAGGAGGCCCAGGAGGCGGAGCGGCGGCTGGGGGGGGCGATCCGCAACTACAACGGCCTGATCATCTGGGAGGCGCTGATCCAGGTGATTCAGCGCTCCTACGACTACTTCTCCCGCTTCCTGCCCTGGCTGGTGATCGCGCCGATCTACTTCGCCAAGGAGGTGGATTTCGGCGTCTTCGGTCAGGCCAGCATCGCCTTCTCCCAGGTGCTGTTTTCGGTCAGCTACATCGTCAACAACATCGATCGACTGGCGGCCTTTTCAGCCAGCATCAGCCGTCTGGAGAGCTTCCAGGGCCGGGTGGAGGAGATCGCCAGCCAGGCCAGCAGCGACGCCGCCATCGCCCTGGAAGCCGCCGGCGACGGCCCCGCTGTCGATGCGATCGTCGTCCAGCACATCGACCTGGTGCCCCCCGGCAGCGGCCGGGTGCTGATCCACG
Source organism: Cyanobium sp. ATX 6F1 (assembly GCF_024346315.1). Lineage (NCBI taxonomy): Bacteria > Bacillati > Cyanobacteriota > Cyanophyceae > Synechococcales > Prochlorococcaceae > Cyanobium > Cyanobium sp. ATX 6F1. Next base: position 30,420 of record NZ_JAGQCS010000009.1, on the reverse strand, counting down.
ACCTGAGCGTCGAGGTGACCCCCCAGGAGCGGCTGCTGGTGGTGGGGCCGAGCGGCTGCGGCAAGACCTCTTTCCTGCGGCTGGTGAGTGGCCTGTGGGCGCCGGCGGCGGGCAGCATCCAACGGCCGGCCCTGGCCGATCTGCTGTTCATTCCCCAGAAGCCCTACATGATCCTGGGCAGCCTGCGGGAGCAGCTCTGCTACCCGCTGCAGCCCGATCGCTTCAGCGACGACCACCTGCGCAACGTGCTCGAGGAGGTGCGTCTGGGCGAGTTGGTGAACCGCTATCCCAACCTCGACATCAAGCTCGATTGGCCTCGGCTGCTGTCGCTTGGGGAGCAGCAACGGCTGGCCTTCGCCCGCCTGTTGCTCAATTCGCCCCGCTTCGTGGTGCTCGATGAGGCCACCAGCGCCCTCGATGTGAGCACCGAGCGCCACCTCTATGCCCTGCTGCGGGATCGGGAGATGGCCTTCGTGAGCGTGGGCCACCGCCCCACCCTGGCCGATTTCCACACCCGCGTGCTGGCCCTCGATGGCAACGGCAGCTGGCGGCTGGTGCCCGCTGCCGAGCATGACTTCACCCAGAACTGAACCCACCATGAGTCCCTCCCCCAGCGACGATCCCTCCGCGCCAACAAAGGAGACCCCGGCCACCAGCGCCACCACCGGCGATGTGCCGGCCTTCGGCTGGAGCGCCTACGCCGAGCGTGTCAACGGCCGTTTCGCCATGGTCGGTTTCGCCGCCGTGCTCCTGATCGAAGCGCTCAGCCACCAGAGTTTCCTGAGCTGGGCGGGTCTTGTGCCGTCCTGACAGGCGTTGTTGGGCCACTTCAGGGCAGCCCGTTCAGGGCAACTCGATCAGGTCCACCTGCCAGAGGCCGCCCCGGCTCACCTGCACCGCCAGCAGGCGCCCATTGGCGCTGAGTTGCACCTGGCGCGGCACGCCCGGAGGCTCCATCGGCAAGGGCTGCAGGGTCTGCAAACTGCGGCGGTAGAGCACCAGTTCGGTGCGTCCATCCAGTTGGCGCACCAAGGCCAGCCGTTCGCCGCGCCCATCGACGCTCACGCTCAGGGGCTGGGCGTCCGGTCGATTGAGACCCGGCAGGGGCACCGGGGCGCCACGGCTCAGTTCCACCAGCTGCACCTGCTCGCGGCCCGCACGGCCACTGATCCAGGCCAGCCAGCCAAGGCCCAGCGAGGGAGCGCGGCCGTTGCCGGCGCGCTGCAGTTGCTCGTTGAGGCCACCCATGGGCTGGAGCGGCGTGCCGCCGCAGCCCGCGAGCAGCAGCAGCAGCGCCGCGCTCGTCAGGGCCTGTTTCACGGTGTCACCCCTCATGGGGGCGAGCCGCTCAGGCCCTGCCCCGGGGCCAGGTCCGGCTCCAGCAGCGCCCCCAGATCGAACACCTCCACCCGCGAGCGGCCCTGGTCAAGGAGCTCGAGGGCGATGCGGCGACCATCCGGGGCCAGGCTCAAGCGCTCGGGTTCCAGATCACCCGGCAGATAGAGCGGATGGCGTGCCCCGGTGGCCCGGTCTTCGATCAGGGCCAGCCGCTTGGCGCCCTGCTGGACCACCACCGCCAGATAGCGCCCGTTCCAGCTCAACGACGGGGAGCTGTGGGGCTGCTGGCCCCCGAGGTGGCGCAGGGGCAGGATTCGGCCGCTCTGGCGTTCCTGCAGCAGCACCGTGCGGCGGCTACCGCGTTCCACCACGCTGGCCAGGTAGCGGCCATCGCCGCTGAGGGCGGGGTCTTCGCGGCCTTCGATCCCCAGACCCAGCGGCGCCGCCGCCTGGCGTCGCACTCCAGTGAGCAGAGCGCAACTGGAGAGCGTAAGGCCGAGGGCCAGCAGGAGCAGACCGGAGGCGGCCCTATGAGGCCGCGGCGCTGGCACGGTCAGTCGTCGAAGCGGGAGCTGTTGTCACGCAGGCCACCGGCGGGCGGCTCACTGGGGCGGGAGGCGGCTCCACCTGGGCGGGGGCCCTGGGCTTCCGGCCGTGGGGCACCGGGGCGGGAGCTGGGGCGCACCGGGGTGAAATCGGCGTCGCTGATCGGTGAACCCTGGGGCACACCGGAGGCCCCCAGGCCCGTGCCGCGACCGGGGCTGGGCTCGCCGCCAGGGCCCCCTCGGCGGCTGGAGCGGGGCAGGTTGTCGGCACTGGCCACCGGGCGGCTGCCGCGGCGAGGTTCGTCGCGCTCCCGGCGGCGGGTGCCGAAGGCGGATGGGCCCGAGGTTGCCTCAGCGGAGGCTCCCGCGCTGTAGCGGCTGGCGCGGGGTTCGTAGGTGGGCTCGGGGCGAGCGGGGGGCCGGCTGCCGGGGGTGTCCCAGTCATCGGCGGGGCGGGGGCCACGGCTGGCGGCCCGCTCGGGGATGGCGGTGCGGGCCGGCCGCCTGGGCCGGTAGAGGTCGTCATCGGGGAGCTCCTCACCGCGGGAGCGGATGCGGCGGCGCAGGGGCTCCGGCTCATCGAAGCGGTCGTTGTCGGTGCCCCACTGGTCGCGGCCGCCGCCCATGCGCGGCCCGGGACCGGGCTCGTCGTCGTCGAGGAAGGAGGAGCGGCGGGCCTGTTCGGTGGTCACCCCGCGCAGGCGCACGCTCTCATAGGCGAAGAACACCGTGGTGCCCGCCAGCAGGAACTGGCCGAACTGGAGGATCGGATCCAGGCGCCAGCCCTGGAAGAAGAGGATGCCGCCGCAGAGCAGGCCGATGGCGGCGAAGAAGACGTCGTAGTCGCGGGCGAGGGCGGGCTTGAAGCTGCGCATGAAGTACAGCAGCGCTCCCCCCACCGCCAGCACAATGCCGACGATGCTGGCCCAATTCAGGCTGGCATTGACCACGGCTGAAGCTCCTCAGGCAGAACGCTTGATCACGTTCTCCGCAAGGAGAACCCGTTAGGACACTTTAGGGACCCTGGCGGCCGAAGCCAGCGGCTTCAGAGCTTCCGGTCAACCTGATCTTTCTGGCTGATGAACACCAGGGCGACAGCGATGGGCACGACCACGATCACGGCGCCCCAGGCGAGGCTGTTCAGGAAACTGGCGAGGGAAGGGGTCATGGCGCACTCAGCTGTGCTGAAATCCTAGGTAGGCAGGGCCACTTCCTACGATGAAGCCCCCTGCGCTTAGGGCTTTGTGACGGGTGATCGTTCGTTGCCTCTCGAGCGGCTGCTGGCCGTGCTCCCGGCCCTGCAGCTGGTTCTCGGCCTGCTGCTGGCGGCCTGGACGCTGCTGTTCCTGTTTCGGATCGTGCTCACCTGGTACCCCCAGGTGGATCTCAGCCGCGGGCTGATGGCGGTGGTGGGCTGGCCCACCGAACCGCTGCTGGCGCTCACCCGCCGGCTGGTGCCGCCGATCGGCGGCGTCGATGTCACTCCGGTGATCTGGGTGGGGCTGATCAGCCTGCTGCGGGAACTGCTGGTGGGCCAGCAGGGACTGCTCACCCTGGTGCTGATCCGCAGCCAGGACCTGGCCGCTGTCGGCTAGGAACGGGTCAGCGGTCGTTCAGCGGCCGATTAACGGCCAGGAGGGGGCGGCAGCATCTCCTGTTCCACGAACTTGGTGTGCACGTCGCCGCGCTGGAACTCGGGCCGATCCAGCAGAGCCAGGTGGAACTCGATCGTGGTCGGGATGCCGGTGACGGCGCATTCCGAGAGGGCCCGGCGCAGGCGCCGCAGGGCATGGTCCCGATCAGTCCCCCAGACAATGACTTTGCCGATCAAGGAGTCATAGAAGGGCGGAATCTCGTAGCCCGTGTAGACGTGGCTGTCCACGCGCACCCCCGGACCACCGGGGGGGAGCCAGCCGGTGATCCTGCCGGGGGCCGGGCGGAAGTTCTGGCTGGGATCCTCGGCGTTGATGCGGCACTCGATCGCGTGGCCGCAGAGCTTCACATCCTCCTGGCGGAAGCTCAGGGGCTCGCCGGCGGCGATACGGAGTTGTTCGGCGATCAGGTCGATGCCCGTGACCATCTCGGTGACCGGGTGCTCCACCTGGATGCGGGTGTTCATCTCCATGAAATAGAAGTCACCGCCGCGGTCCACCAGGAACTCCACGGTGCCGGCGCCTTCGTAGGTGATGCTGCGGGCGGCGGCCACGGCCGCCTCGCCCATGCGCCGGCGCAACTCAGGGTCGAGGGCGGGGCTGGGGGCCTCCTCCAGGAGCTTCTGGTGGCGGCGCTGGATCGAGCAGTCGCGCTCCCCCAGGTGCACCACGCTGCCGTGGCGGTCCGCCAGGATCTGCACCTCGACGTGGCGGGGCCGGTCGATGAATTTCTCCATGTAGAGGCCCGGATTGCCGAAGGCCGCCTCGGCCTCCCCCTGGGCCGCCTTGAACAGACTTTCGAGCTGCTCGGCTTCGTTCACCAGGCGCATGCCCCGGCCGCCCCCACCGGCGGTGGCCTTGATCATCACCGGGTAGCCCATGGCCCCCGCCAGCCTGGCCGCCTCCTGGGGGCTCTTCAGCAGGCCTTCGCTGCCGGGGATGGTGGGCACGCCCACGCCCTGCATGGTGGCCTTGGCGGTGGATTTGTCGCCCATCGCCCGGATCGCCTCGGGGGAGGGTCCCACGAAGATGAGCCCGTGGGCGGCGCAGATTTCGGCGAAGCGATCGTTCTCCGCCAGGAAGCCATAGCCCGGGTGGATCGCATCGGCGCCGCGGGAGGTGGCGGCGGCAATGATGTTGGGGATGTTCAGGTAGCTCTTGGAGCTGGGGGCTTCGCCCACGCAGACGGCCTCATCGGCCAGTTGCACGTGCAGGGCGTTGCGGTCGACCGTGCTGTAGACGGCAACGGTGGGGATGCCGAGCTCGCGGCAGCTGCGCAGGATCCGGAGAGCGATCTCGCCGCGGTTGGCGATCAGCAATTTGCCGATGGGCATCCGGAGCGGCAGAGCAAGGGCAGGCCGCTGCGGACTGTATCAGCGCTCACTGAGGAAGCTGATGCGTATATTGCTCAGCCGGAGGGCTTCTCGAAGCCAGCCGCCCACGCGGATGTGGTGGAATTGGTAGACACGCACGTTTGAGGGGCGTGTGGCTTCGGCCTTACGAGTTCAAGTCTCGTCATCCGCATTTTTCTTTCTCCACAACCCGGCCCCCCTCCGTGACTGCTGCACAGCCGGGTTCGGGTTCCCGTGAGCCCATGCTCCCTGGCACCGCGCCTGCCGGCGCCGCTCCGGCTGAAGCCGTGATCGTGCTCGTCTGCAACGGTCCCGGCGAGCTGGCCACCTGGGTGCGCCCCCTCGCCCGTCGGCTGCACCGGGACGTGCCCCTGCGCCCGCTGGCCCCAGCGGCAGCGATCGATCTGCAGCTGGTGCTGGTGCCCTGCCCCAACGCCACCGGCTCGGAAGCGCAGGTGGCCCGGCGCATGGGGCTGTTCAGCCGGGTGCTGCCCGCCGAGCGCTTCTGGTGGCTGCTGCTGCGGCCCCGCCGCCATGGCCCCTGGCCGGATCATGGGGTGGTGGTGTTCCTCGGCGGCGATCAGTTCTGGACCGTGCTGCTCTCCTGGCGCCTCGGCTACCGCCACCTCACCTACGCCGAGTGGGTGGTCCGCTGGCCCCGTTGGAACGACCGCATCGCCGCCATGGGCCCCCAGGCCGCCGGCCGGCTGGCCCGGCGCTGGCGGCCCCGCTGCGAGGTGGTGGGGGATCTGATGGCGGATCTCTCGGAGTCGGCGCGCAGCGACGCGCCCCTGCCCCCCGGGGAGTGGGTGGCGCTGATGCCCGGCTCCAAGCGGGCCAAGCTCCAGGTGGGGGTGCCCTTTCTGCTGGACACCGCCGATCGCCTGCGGGCGCAGCGCCCCGGCTGCCGCTTCCTGTTGCCGGTGGCCCCCACCACCAGCGTCGAGGAGCTGCTGCGCTACGGGGGGCCGTCCAACCCGCTGCAGTCGTCCTACAGCCAGGGGGCTCCGGAGCTGCGGGAGGCGGCGGGGGCGCGCTGGCTGGAGACCCCCGCCGGCACCTTGATTCGCCTGGTGGAGGAGCAGCCCGCCCACGGCGCCCTCAGCCAGTGCGTCCTGGCCCTGACCACCGTGGGGGCTAACACCGCCGAGCTGGGGGCCCTGGCGGTGCCGATGCTGGTGCTGGTGCCCACCCAGCATCTGCACGTGATGCAGGCCTGGGACGGCTGGCTGGGGCTGTTGGCCCGCCTGCCGCTGTTGAGCTGGCTGCTGGGGGTGGCGCTCACCGCCTGGCGCATGCGGAACCGGGGCTATCTGGCCTGGCCCAACATCTCTGCCGGACGGCTGGTGGTGCCCGAGCGGGTGGGGGCGATCACGCCGGCTGAGATCGCCGCGGAGGCGTTGGACTGGCTGGAGCACCCCCAGCGCCTTGAGGGCGTGCGCGAGGACCTGCGCAGCCTGCGGGGCCAGCCCGGGGCCGTGGCGGCCCTGTCGCGGCTGGTGCGAGAGCTGCTGCCGGCGCCCCGAACCGCTCCCTAGCCTGGAGACACGCTCTTCTCAGCCCCGATGTCGGTTTCCGGCCCTGACCCGCTCAACACTGCCCCCTCCGGCTGTGCCCTGCCCTCGGGCTTGGCGCGCGATGAGCGCTCCGAGGAGGCCTGGCGCGAGCGGCTGACGCCGGAACAGTTCCAGGTGGCCCGCCGGGGCGGCACCGAACGGGCCTTCAGCGGCCGTTACTGGAACCACAAGGGCGAAGGGATGTACCGCTGCGTCTGTTGCGGGGCGGAGCTGTTCGCTTCGGCGACCAAGTTCGAGTCGGGCACCGGCTGGCCCAGCTTCTGGGACGGGGCGGCCCCCGGCGCCATCACCCGCATCGTGGACCGCAGCCACGGCATGAGTCGCACGGAGATCCGCTGCGCCCGCTGCGAGGCCCATCTGGGGCACGTGTTCCCCGATGGACCCCGGCCCACGGGTGAGCGCTACTGCGTCAATTCAGCCTCGCTGACGTTCGAGGATCGGCCGGCGGCAGGCGGCTGAGGGCGGCATGGGCCTGCCCCTCGCTCGCTCACCAGGGGTCGTCGATCGGGGCGCTCCGGCCTTCGCCGCGGGGGGGGGCGGCGAGCACATCCTCGTCATCGAAGGGCTCAGGCTCGACGTCCAGGGGTTCCTGCAGGGGCGAGCGACGGCTGGGGGGACGCGGTTGGATCGGCAGCTCCCGCGGGGCGGCTTCGGCTAACAAGGGATCCAGACGCTCATCAAGGCTGCGACTAGGTTCCGGGCGGCTGCCCTGGGAACGATTGGAGGCTGTTCGGTTTGAATTGGACCAACTGTCATCTGAGCCGCTGGAATCGGTGCGATTGAAGCGCGTGCGAGAGGGTTCGTCGTAGCGCTCGCTGGGAGCCAGCCGTTCGCGGTCGTAGCGGTCATCACGACCTGCTTCGTTGTCGTTGCCAAAGCGTTCGCTTCGGAAGCGCTCGTCGCGGTAGGGCTCCTGGTCGCGGCCAGTGGCGCGGGGGCGGCCATCACGGTCGCGCTCATCACGGTTGCTGGCGCTGTAGTTGCTGTCGCCGTAGCGCTCCTCGTCGTCGAGGTAGCGGCGCTGGCGCAGGGGTTCCTGCTGGCGCCCCTCCAGCTCCACGTATTCGAGCTCCTCCTCGGGCTCGAAGGCGCGGGTGGTGGCGGGCTGGATGCGGCGCTGGGCCTGTTCGCTGGCCTGACCAGCCGCCAGCTGATTCTCCACCGGCACCATGTTCAGCCGGTAGCGGTCGCGCTCCTCCTGCTCCCAGCCCGGGCCGCCGATGCCCAGCTTCTCCAGCAGGCCGGTGCCCAGTTGCTTGAGCTTCTCCTCGGCGCCCTCGTAAACAATGATCCGATCGGGGCCGCTGCTGACGATTTCCTCCACCTGCAGCTCCCAGGTGCTCAGCACGCCTTCGCCCAGCAGCGGTAAGCCGAGGGCTCCGAGCACCAGGGTGGCGAGATCGCCTGTTTCGATGTCGAAGCTGAAACCCAGCACCCGCCCCAGCTGCTCCCCGGATTCGGTGATCACCTGGCAATTGATCACCTTGCTGTAGCGCTCCGGGTTGAAACCTTCGGTGAGCGAATCAGCGGAATCCACCAGAATCACATCGCCCACCTGGCGGATGCGATCCAGGGGCATCCAGCGGGGCAGGCCGGGCAGGAAGCGGGTGAGGGGGTTGTCGCGCAGCCCCAGGGCCACCACCTCGCGGCGGTCGATGTCGACGACCACCTCGCCCACCACGCCCAGACGCCGCCCGGTGTCGCGGGTGATCACCTGGGTGCCCATCAGCTCGGAGCGCAGCCAGAGGCGGTCGCTGGGGGCGGCGCCTGCGGTGTCGGCGGAGGGGGGAAGGCTTGCCATCCGATTCATTGTGGCCCACCAGTGCTGGTCACGCCGCCGGGGGTAACCCGACCACCTGGGTGTGGGCGCCTCGGGCCTGGGTGACACCGATCGTGCGGGTGGCGGCGGCGATCATCGGCCGCCGGTGGCTCACCACCATGAACTGGGCCTGGTCCGCCTGTTGGGCGATCAACGCCGCCAGTCGCTCCACGTTCACCCCATCGAGAAAACTGTCCACCTCATCGAGGGCATAGAAGGGTGAGGGGCGGAAGCGCTGCAGGGCGAACAGGAAGCTGAGGGCTGTCAGCGATTTTTCTCCCCCCGACATCGAGGCCAACCGCCGCACCGCTTTGCCCTTGGGATGGGCCACCAGGGTGAGTCCTCCATCCAATGGCGCCTCGGGGTTCTCCAGTTGCAGGTGGCCTTCGCCCTCGGAGAGGCCGGCGAAGATCTCGCGGAAATGGCGGTCCACCGCCGTGAACGCCTCCATGAAGGCCTCCTGGCGCAGGGTGCCCACGGTTTCGATCCGCAGCAGCAGCTCTTCGCGCTCCTTGCAGAGCACCTCCAGCCGCGCCTCCAGCTCCGCCAGCCGCTGCTCCAGCTGCTCCAGTTCCTCCAGGGCCAGCATGTTCACCGGCTCCAGCGCCTCCATGCGCACCTGCAGCTGGCGCAGCTCCTGTTGCAGGGCCTCGAGCCCGGCTGCGCGCAACTCCTCGCTCAGCTCCGGCAGGGGATCGGGCAGGTCCCGCTCCAGTTGCTCCAGCCGCAGGGCCCCGGAGCGCTCCTGTTCGGCCAGGGCCAGCAGTTCTTCGCCCAGGCGCTGCAGTTCCCACTGGCGCTGCTGCAGGGCCTGGCGCTGGGCCGCCACCTGGGCCTCGGCCCCGTCCCGGGCCCGGCGGCGCTCCCCGAAGCGTTGCTGCAGCTCCTGCTGCTGGGCCTCCAGAGCCGTGCGGCGCTCCTGCTCCTGCTTGAGCTGCTCCCGCCAGCGGCCGTGCTCCTGGGCCAGGGCCTGCACCTCCTGGCTGAGCCGCTGTTCATCGGCCACGAGGCTTTCGAGCTGGTTGCCCAGCCGCTCGAGCGCCAGACCGCGCTCCCGGCGGGCCGCCAGCCTTTCGTCGCGGGCCGCTCGGGCTAGGGCCAGGGCGCTGTCGGCGGCGCTGAGCTCCTGCTCCAGCCCCTGCCAGCGGCCGCTGTCGCCGGAACCCTGGGCGGCCGCCTCGGCCGCTTCCAGGGCCGCCAGGCGCTCCAGCAGCGGCGCCAGCTCCGCTTCCAGCGCGGCCAGTCGCTGGCTGTGCTCCGCCTGGGCCGCACCGGCCTGCTGCCGGCGGTCGCTGAGGTTCTGCTGCCGTTGGAGCAGCGGTCCATGGGCCCTGCGGGCCGCCTGGCGCTCGGCCTCCAGGGCGGCCTGGCGCTGCTGTTTGCGCTGCAACTCGGGGCGCAGGGTCTCGAGTCGCTGGCCCAGCTGGCTCTCCTGGCGGCGGCTGGCCACCAGCGTTTCACCGACCTCCAGCAGGCGCCGACGCAGGGGTTCGGCCTCATCGTGGTCGCTGGCGCTGCCGAAGCTGAGCCGGTCGGCGCGCAGCTGCAGGCTGCCGCCGGTCATGGCGCCGCTCTTTTCGAGCAGCTCGCCTTCGAGGGTCACGGCCCGGCAGCGGCCCAGCTCAGCGCGGGCGCTGGCCAGGTCGCTGAACACCAGGGTGTCACCGAAGACGTAGCGGAACACTTCGGCGTAGACCGGCTCGTAGCGCACCAGCTCCACGGCCCGGCCCACCAGGCCGCCGGTGTTCCCCGAGGCGCCTGAGGGGCCGCGGCCGCGCTCGAAGGCGGCCCCACCAGCACTGCCACTGCCGCCGCCTGTGCCGCGGATCTTGTTCAGGGGCAGAAAGGTGAGCCGGCCCGCCTTGCGGCTCTTGAGCAGCTGGATCGCCCTGGCGGCGATGCGGTCGTCATCCACCACCACCTGGCCGAGCCGGGCGCCGGCGGCCACTTCCAGGGCCAGCCGGTGGCGCTCATCCACCTCCGCCAGCTGGGCCACGGGTCCGTGCAGCCCCTCCAGCCCCGACTCCAGCAGCAGCCGCAGGGCGCCGGTCCCGCGGCTCTCCTGCAGGGCCTCGCGGCGGCTCTCCAGCCGGGCGATCTCCCGCTCCAGCTGGGTCTGCTCCTGCTCCAGCCGGGCGCGGGTGCGCTGCTGCAGGGCCAGGGCCTCGGCGAGCTCCTGGGCTTGGCTCTGGTCAGTTTTGAGCGCCTCCAGCAGTTGCTGCCACTCCGTTTCGAGCTCCGCCAGACCCTGCTGCACGCTGTCGCTGCTGCCGGCCTCCTGCTGCAGTTCGCTCTCCAGTTCCCCCAGGCGCTCCTGCTCCTGGCGCAGCCGCTCGACCAGCTGCTGCTGCTCGGCCTGGAGGGGGCCGCTGCGGGCCTGGAGCTCCTGGCGCTCGCGGCTGCGCTGCTGCTGCTCCTGCAGCCAGGTGCCCGAGCGCCCCGCCACTTCCCCGAGACGGCGGCGGGAGAGTTCCACGGCCGCCTCGCCGGCGCGGCAGGCCTCCTCCGCCTGCTCAAGGGCACTCAGGTCGTCGCTTTCGCTGAGGCTGCGCTGTTGGTTGCGCAGCTCCACCTGCTGCTCGGCCAGCTGGCGACGCTGGCGCTGGAAGCCCTCGGCGCTCTGCTGGTGCTTCTCCCCCTGGCGGGCCAGCTCGCGGCCGCTGGCCTCCAGGCCCGCCAGCTCCGCCTGCACCGCCAGCAGGGCGTCTTCGCCGAGGGCCTTCACCTCCGCTTGCAGCGCCTCCAGCTTCGCGGAGGCCCCCTGCAGCTCCAGCTCGGCCACCGCCAGGGCCTCGCGCTCGCTCCCTTGCTGCTGAGTCAGGGCGCTCTGGCGGCTTTGCAGCTCCTGCAGCTGGCTGCGGGCCGCCTCCACCACCAGCACCTGTTCCTGCAGGCGGCCCAGGTGCTGGCGCTGGCGCAGGTCTTGATACAGGCGTGCCTTGGCGCAGTCGCGCTCCAGCTTCTGGCGGTTGGCGAGCAGCTCCTGTTCAACGATGCGGCAGCGTTCCTCGCGCTCCTGCACCTCCTCGAGTTTGGCGCGGCTCTGCTCGATGCGGCTGTCGAACAGGGCCACGCCAGCGAGCTCATCGATCAGGCCGCGGCGGTCCCGGGCGCCCATCGAAACGATGCGGGTCACGTCCCCCTGCATCACCACGTTGCTGCCCTCCGGGTCCACCCGCAGGCGCCGCAGTTGGGTCTGCAGTTGCTGCAGGTTGCAGGGGACGCCATCGGCGGCGTAGCTGCTGCTGTAGGTGCCTCCGGGGGCCACCCGTAGCCGCCGGGTCACCGTCCATTCCGTCTGCCCGGGTTGGATCCAGGGACCTTCGCCGCTGCGCTCCAGCCCCGCTTCGGCCTCGTCGGGCTGCCAGTCGCTCAGATCGAAGCGCACGCTCACCACCGTCTCGGCGGCCTTGCCCTCGCGCAGCATGGCGCTGTTGATCAGGTCGGGGAGCCGCTCGGCGCGCATGCCGCGGCTGTTGGCCAGGCCCAGGCAGAACAGGACCCCATCAAGGATGTTGCTCTTGCCCGAGCCGTTGGGGCCCGTGACCACCGTGAATCCCTCGTCCAACGGGATCGTCAGGGATCCGCCGAAGGACTTGAAGTGGGTAAGCCCGACCTGATTGATGTGAACCAACAGGCCCGTGCGCCGAGCGAGGCAAATGTAGCGGCTGTCCTCACAATCTCAAGGGTGCTGCCTACGTTGAGAGCACATGGCGCCAAAGCGCTCCCCATCCCATGACCTCCGATTCCCCATCGGGCAGCCACGACCGCTTCCGCGAGCGCTTCGAAACCCTGCTGCCCACGATTCAGAAGGAATGGCCCCAGGTGGCCCGCGACACCCTTGAGGCCACCCGGGGCAGCTTCGATGAGGTGGTCTCGGTGATCACCGAAAAGACCGGCCGCACCGCCCACGGGGTGCAGGAGCAGCTGCTGGAGCTGCTGCACAGGGCCGGCGATCAGACCCGTCAGCTGGCCGACAGCCTCGAGCCCCTGGAGCGGCAGCTGGAGAACCTGCTCGATGAGCTCAACACCAGCCTGCGGCCCAAGATCGAGAAGCCCGTGCGGGAGAAGCCCCTGCTGGCCCTGGGCATCGCCGCCGGCGTCGGCCTGCTCACCGGTCTGCTGCTGGCCTCGGGCCGCCGCTCCCGATGAGCACCACCAACCGGGTCACGGCGATCGTCGCCTCGGTGATGGATCTGCACGTGCGCATCGCCCTGCAGGAAGTCGACCGGGAGAAGCGGCGATTGATCGCGGGCGCTCTGCTGCTCAGCGGCGGTCTGGTGCTGGTGCTGCTGTCGCTGATCGCCGCCGAAACCGCCCTGTTGCTCTGGTTCCACAGCGCCAAGGGCCTGGATTGGACCACGGCGGCCCTGGTGGTGGGGGCGATCAATCTGGTGGCTGCGGGCCTGTTCCTGCGCATCGGCGGCCAGCTCACCAAAGGGCCCTACCTGCCCGATACGATCGCCGGCCTCAGCAAGACCACCCGGGCTGTGCTGGGGCGGGATTAAGGGGCCTGGAAACGGATCCCCAGCGCTTCGGCCACCGCGGCCAGACGCCGGTCCTGGGTCCAGAGGCTGGCCCGGCTCAGCATGGTTGAGCTGATCAGGTGGGCCTCGATGTAGCCGATGCCCCGCCCCATCAGCTGGTGCGTATCGATCACCTGCATCACTTCCAGGTCACTGGCCACGGCCGCGGCCGGGAGGGCTTGCAGCAGGCGCAGGATCGAGGCCCGATGGCGCAGGTTTCCGCAGGCCAGCTCGCCAAGCACGAAGGGGTGGATCAGCACCTGTTGATCGCTGAGCGCCACGGAGAGCGGCCCATGGGCGCCGCGCAGGTGATCCACCCAGAGCGAGGTGTCCGCAAGGATCACGGCAGGGTCACGGCCGGGCCGGGCGGCGCCTCGGGATCGGCTTCAGCTCGGGCTCCGTGCCGCCGAGCAAGGCCAGACGCCGGGCACTCTCCCGCTCGATCAGGGCCTGGAGGGCCTGCTTGAGCAGCTGGGTGCGTTCGGGAATTCCCGAGAGTTCACTGGCCTGGGCCAGCAACTGATCGTCCAGGGTGACGGTGGTGCGCATGGTCTGCTTGGACTGGTGGCGCCGAGGTGTTGACTGGCATCAGATTAGGCATCAATTGATGCGCTGATCGAGTTGGATCAGCGACCCTCCAGCAAGCGCAGCACCGCCTGGGTGCGGTTGTCGAGCGCGGCGCTCAGCGGATCTCGTAGTGCAGCCAGCGGCAATCGAGGCCGCCGTTGCTCACGGGAATCTTGCGGCGCGCCTTCATGCGCAGGGCGCCCGTGAGGGTGGGGTTGCCGCTCAGCAGCCACAAATTCCAGCCGGAGCAGCGTTCCTTGAGCACCTGGCCCAGGTCGGCGTAGAGGGCTTCAAGATCCTCATCGGCGCCAAGGCGCTCGCCGTAGGGCGGGTTGCAGACCAGCACGCCGGGTCGCTCCGGTGGCACGAAATCGCGGGCATCCCCCTGGCTCAGCTGCAGCCAGGGGGCCACCCCGGCGGCCTGGGCGTTGGTGCGGGCCTGCTCCAGCACGGCGGGGTCCCGCTCCCAGCCCACGATCGGCGCCAGCGCCGAGCCATCTGAGAGGGTGTCGCGGCGCAGGGCGATTGCGGCGGCCAGTTCATCGCGCCAGCTGACGGGATCGAATTCCGGCCAGCGCTCGAAGGCAAATGTGCGGGCCCGCGGAACTCCGCCCGCCTGCTCCAGCAGCCCGGGCGCGCGCCCCAGCGCCCAGCAGGCCGCCTCGATCAGCAAGGTGCCGGAGCCGCAGAGGGGGTCGGCCAGGGGCACCGTGCCATCCCAGCCGCTGAGGGCGATCAGACCGGCGGCCAGGTTCTCCTTGAGCGGCGCCAGGCCCAGGGCGGCGCGGTAGCCGCGGCGGTGCAGGCTGGAGCTGGAGCCCTCCACGCTCAGGGCGGCCCGGCCGCCGCCCAGGTGCAGATGCAGGGCGAGGTCGGGGTTGTCCAGGTCGATGCTGGAGCGCTCGCCCCAGCGCTGGCGTTGCAGGTCCACCAGGGCATTTTTCACTTGCAGAGCGCTGTAGTGGCTGTGGCTCAGGCCCGGCGCCGAGCCGCTCACCTCCACACGGAAGCTGGCCGAGGGGGGCAGCCACAGGTCCCAGTCGGCGGCGGCCTGCACGCCCGCGTAGAGCTCCCGGGGGCTGGTGCAGGGGAAGGAGGCCAGCTGGCGCAGCAGCCGAAAGGGCAGGCGGGCGCGCAGGTGCAGGCGCATGAAGCCCGCGGCATCGCTGCGAAAGCTGGCGGCCCGCCGCAAGGGCCGCACGTCCGCTCCCCCCAGGGCAACGAGTTCGGCGGCCCCCTCGGCCTCCAGCCCCTGGGGCAGCACCGCCACAGCCTCGAACGGTTCGGTCATGCCCACCCGTGTTGCCCCACCCTGGATCCCTGTTCAGCTGCCACAATGACAAGGTCCGTCCTTGGGCGGACTAGGTGGCTCACACCAATGCTTCGGACAGCGGTTCGATTCCGCTCAGCTCCATTTCTCCCGCTCCCGTGGCGGGACCTTCCCGGGGCTGCAATGGTTTCGACGGGGTATCAGGAGGGTGACTGAAGCCTGCTCGGTAAGAGCACACACGTAACAGCGAACAACATCGTTGCTTTCTCCCGTCAGACCGCCCCTGTGGCCGCCTGACTCCTTAGGGAGATGGGGTAGATCAGCCTTATCACCCAAATGATCCGTGGGGGCTGGAAGGCCCCTTTTTAGTAGTTATACCAAGACTTCTCAGGGTTTCAGCTTTCGTCCGCAAGGCAAGCGCGGAAAAAGCGCGGAAGAATATGAGTCTGGGTAGCCACCAGTAGTGCCTTGGACGCTGTGAGCACTAGGGGGTAGCTGTGCCCACCAAGTGTTCCCACTGGTGGCCGAGGGCTCAGGTAAGTGGCCAGGGCGGTGCTGCTGCGGCTTTCGCTTGGGCAGGGTCACTTGCGAAGTTGGTCCGCCCCGAACGGCGGCGGCGATGGGGTGGCTTGCGAATCGCTGCGCTGAAAAACCAATGGGTCGCTGGTGCCCGCTGACAATGGCCCCGGACAAGATCCGGGCAGAGTTGATCGAACGCTCACCTGAAAGTGACCCCTGGCCGCGACCTGCCGGAGCGGATCACGCACCAAGGCAGACGGCGCCTGTTCGGGGTGCGCTGAAAGGGCGAAGCTGGACTACTCGGACATCATGACCTCTGCGGTTACTGATTGAGTGGCACTGTCTACAACACAGGAAGCGACGCTTACATTCATGCCGCCAAATCCATTGCGTGCGCGGAACTTCCATGTCCACGTGGCCTTCCCTCCACCAGAGGCGAGGCCATCGCCCCCGTTCGCCCATTCACCGGTGGGCTCATAGGAGGCTGGGTCGCGTAATTTCTGCTTCAGGTTCGCTTCACAGTCCGCCCGGGCGCTGCCATCGTTGAGAATGTCGCTAGGTCGCGATAGAAAGACGATCGCACTGAACAGCACGAAAGATGCAGCGATACCCGCTCCTGCCATTGCTGTGGCCTTGCCAATCGCTTTGATGAAGCCTCCCTTGGCTCCGCCCTTCACCCAGTCAGACAAAAGAAGTCCCATGATGGGAGGGAATACAATTCCAATAAGGCCCGCGATCACTTTTGTTGAAGCTCCTTCTGGAAAGAATCCTGCAGCAAAGAATCCGACTGGTAAGGCGAGAAGGAAGCCGGTTAACTTGATGGCGCAGGGTGCTGTTTTGCCGAAGGGTGCTGTAGATGCAGCAAGTGCTCCGCTCTCCCTCCTAGCCCTCTGGCGTGCAATCCTTTCATCTGCTGTTTCATTCCTCCTGACAGCTAGCTCCTGGGGAAGGTTTGTCAACCTGGCAGCCTCTTTTCTGACCAAAGCCAATGGAATCCGGTCGATCACCCGTCCATCAGCGGCAGCCAATACGAACGACTGGCCGGTTGGTCGAGATCGCTCCGAATCAACGTCACCCTCAGCCTTCATCTTACCCTTCCTGAGGGAATAGCTGACAGCCGCCTTGAATAGATTATCCTCAGCCAGTTCAGCCTCTGTCATGCCTCTAGCCATCTGACATCTCGCCTGAACAATAAGGGAATCTGCGAAGTTTTGACGACATCCAGCCGACCTTCCAGCTCTTCCGCGCCATGCGGAAGCGGGGATAACTTCAGCCTGTCACAGCAGGACGGAGCCTTCCGATCAGGTGGAGGCGGTAGTCGGGAACGCTCAAGGCCAGCAGCAGCAGGCTCTCCAGGGTGGGGGCAGGCATCAAAGGGGCAGCGGTGCCCGCTCACTGTTCCCACACCCGTTCAAGCGCAGTAAAACCAGAGAGGATGGGCTAATTCGACGCGAACTAATGCGCCTCTCTCTCATAGCGCCTGCTGCCCTGGCCTGCCTTGCCTTTGTTCCGCTGTCAGCTGGTGCCAAGGTGCTTGCCGAGGGCAAGCCCAGTCCAGGCGGCTTCTACTGGCAGAAGGTTGAGATGAGTAACAAGAGCTGAATGGGCGGCTGAGACTGCTCGGCTGGGAGTGTGGTCAGTTCCCGGTTGCATCACAAGACCATGGGACTGGCGGCACAGCGGGAGTCAGGGGAACTTCTCCAGCGGCAGATAAACTGGTCGAGCCCGAGGGGGTGCACTACAACCGAGCCCCGCACAGTCGGGAGGTCGTTACCGCTGCAAGGAAATCGGCAGCTTCGCCAAGGCCCAGGAGTTGCTGAAGCAGGGGCACAGCTACCTCGATAAGAACGGCGATGGGGTGGCTTGCGAATCGCTGCGCAGATAAATGCA
Source organism: Cyanobium sp. ATX 6F1 (assembly GCF_024346315.1). NCBI lineage: Bacteria > Bacillati > Cyanobacteriota > Cyanophyceae > Synechococcales > Prochlorococcaceae > Cyanobium > Cyanobium sp. ATX 6F1. The sequence goes on along the minus strand of NZ_JAGQCS010000009.1, from coordinate 13,365 downwards.
CGTCTCGGCTCGGGTCACGGAGATCAGCCAAAACGAGAAGCACAGCCGCTTAGTGAAGACCAAGTCATTGGCTCGACAAATGAATGAAGATCTCTTAAAGTTCGGAGCCTACTCTTTATGTGACTATATGGAAGGGACAAGCGAAGGCGATGCATCACTTTTTAGGGCTGCAGTAGCAATAGCAAATCGTGACCGGAAGATCAAGGATGATATGACGCCATCGGCGGAAAGATCTCGTAGATCGGAGAAGACATATGTATTGGCCGCCGAGGATGGCCGGATCATTGGACGATTGCCCATAGATCAAGTTCTTGAAGAAGTCTTCAATCATGCAACTTCTGTTAAGAGAAGAGAGAAAGGAATAAGACAAGACGAAAGCCTGGAATCTTTTGCATCAAGGGCAGAAAATTCTCCTTTAGTGCCGCTGCCTCCTGCCGTGTTGGAGTTGCGCGGTCTTGGCAAGCACTTTTCTTTAACAGCAGCCTTCGGCTTTCTCGCTGGGACCATTATGCTTTTTAATGGGATTTCCATGAAGACTGAGAGCTCAATTCATCAGATATATCAGATCCTCAATATAGGAGGTGGCGTCATTGCCATCTGTTTGGGAGGAATTTGTTCGCACACAAAGCGCCAGTCGTAGCAGTAGCCACAGAGGTTTTTGGCTTCTTGAGTATGTTGTCCATGGTTGCGCTGTTATGCACTCAGAGGATTGGCTCCTAACTAATTGCGAGGGTTGCAGGGATTTCTTGTAGGCTGTCGTATCGCCCAGTCGGTTGGTGTTAGCCCGTTGGCGATGGCCGCCAGGTCACCCATGCCAGCTGAGCACCTGTCCGCTTGAACACCTGTTGGCCAGACAGGTGCTCAGCGGAGGCTGTGCCAGTCGGGCTTTATCTGGCCCGGGATTCTCAACAAGCAACATGCCAATCCGACCGGTCGGCGTGTGATGCGCTGTCCATTGACGGGGTTCGGCTGTGTCCAATCGACTCGAAGCCTGGCGGGTGTGCCGACTGGCACTATTACGAATGAAAAACGCCACGAAACCCCACCGCTCCCTTGCGGGCGGCCTGCTTCGCCGTCTCTAGTTGACTCCTGCGCTTCCAATCCTCATCCGGCAGAGGCGAGAACGGCTCACGCGTGGGGGTGCCATTGCCACGGCCATAAATGGCGGTGCTCACCCGCATGGGTCCGGTGCCTGCGATGTAGTTGAGCGCCTGGGTCATGGCGTCCACCTGATCGTCATGTGCGCCGCTGGGGAAGCTCAGCAGCTCATCCACGAAACCCTGTAACCATGGCGCCGACCGTGGGAACCACACCTGGCCCTGTTCGAGCTGCACAGCCGCAGCGTTCGCCCGTGCCACCTTCCCGCCCAACGGCCTGACCGCCCTCACAGAAAAGCCCTGCGCCTGGCGAATTAGCGTGTCGATCACCGCAGGCCCGTTGGCCGCGTCTTCGATCAGCAGTTCGCCCCAATGCCACCGCTGGTGGCTGGCGGTGATGGCCGAAAGAGTTCCGGTGAAGCCCAGTCGGCGGGTGTCGTTATCCAGCAGCCAGATGCCGGTGCTGTGCTGACCCCAGACCTGCAAGGAGACAAAATCAGAGCCATCGGTGCCCTTGAACGTGCAGTCGATCGAAGCCACTAGGCGGACAAAGTTTCTTGGCACCTCTGGCGGTTCGTAGAACTTGAACCACTCCCGAACGAACACCGACCCGGCAGCAATGCTGGGCCGTTGTTGATAGAGCGCCTCCCACCATCGGGCCGACATTCCTGCCCGGATCTTGGCCAATGCATCGGAGTCGAACCTTTCAGGACACAGCGGCTCACCAGGCTCCCGAAAGTCCGGTTCCTGCGACCAGGCAGTGGGCTCGTTCTGCTGTTCAGCAATGGCAGGCAGGTTCACAACATGCCAACCCTCCGGTGCCTCCGCTTCCTTCGCCAATAGGTGCCCAGCAAGGTCGGAGATGTGCCATCGGGTTTGTACAACCACTAGGGCCGCTCCAGGCTCTGCACGGGTTGCGAACGTTGATTCCCACCAGCTCACCATCCTTTCCCGGTAGGTGGGGCTGTCGGCCTGCTGCGCGTCTTTGGTCGGGTCGTCAACGATCCCCAGCGAGAATCCCCTGCCGGTCGTCGCACCACCGACACCCGTCGCCCAGCACCCGCCACCAGCACCCGTCACCCATTGGCCCACAGACTTGCTCGAACGGTCCAGGGTTCCCCCATCAGCGGTGTAGAACCCTCGCGCCTCGCGGCTGAAGCCCTCGGCAAGGTCGGCGCCATAGCTGCTCATCCCAACCCACAGGCCAGGGTGACGGCGAAGGTAGTAAGCAGACAGCAACCGCGAGGACAAGAGGCTTTTCCCAGACCGTGGTGGCAGCAGAATCAGCACCCGGCGGTGCCCACCATCAGCAACCCGCTGGAGCACGTCGGCCAACAGCTCGACATGGCGGTAGAAGGCGACTTGAGGGGCCACGCGGGAAACGAACTCCTTGAACGTGCCCGCGGGCCTTTCAGCCAGTTGCGCCTCAAGCTCCGCCAGGTCCATCCGGGCCAGGGCCTGTCGGATCGGATCACTCCGCATTGTCTGGCGCGGCGATTATGCCAGCAGCAGCAAGACGCAGCAGTAGATCCTGGCGCTGGTCGGCCCTGAGCCCTGCGGATTCGATCGCACTTACCACCTGCCCCATGGCGCGGTTCACTTCACGGGTGACGGCGCTGTTATCGCTCCAGCCAGTGCGCCATGCGTTGCTGTGGCTCAGTAGCCACCGGGCGTCGGCGGTGTCCTGACTAGCCAACAGCTTTGCCACAAGGGCCTTCTCACCCGCCTGGCGGCCTTCATGGAGCGCAGCAAGTAGGTCGGCTTCAAGCTCGGTACAGACCCCCTCACGGGCGTTCTTAAGCCAAGCCTTGAGGCCGCCATAGGAAATGCTCACGGCTGCTGCGATGGATTCCAGGCGAAGGCCGAGGGCGGCCAGCTCGCGCACCTTGGCTACCATCTCGGGGTCGAGCTTACGGTGGGGCAGGCGGTTGGACATGCCCTCATCTTTCCTGCGTGGCCCCGGAAGCACCAGAGAATTGCACATCGGGGCTGATGTCAGTTGGGCCTCGCCGCCCGGGTGGATCAAGCCTTAACGGGTCAATGCTGTCGGGTCGTCGGCGCGCTCCTCATCCCGCAGGGCTTCGATTGCCGCCGTCACCGCCAGGCGCCCATATCCCGCGCCCAGGTGCCCCAGCACTTGGCGGGTAACGCTGGGGTGGGTCGCGGCCAGCTTCAACGCCCGCAGCGCCTCGGCCACGGCCTCCCGCGTAGTCAGCAGCCCGCCGGGGGGTGGGCCGTCCTCTGGCGCAACCGTCGGAGGCCCCCCCGGGGTGGTGCGGCATCCCAGATCGGCTGTTTCACAGCCGGTTTGGGGCGTTGGCGCAACCGGCGCAGCCTTTTCCCCCTCCTTGTTACTAGGAAGGGTATGCACCCCCTCTAGGGGTGACCCCTTATGTCTTTCTTCCTCGAAGTAATCCAAAAAAGGTTGCGTAGGTTGCGTCAAGGGGGGCAGGTCGCTTGCGCTGCTATGGGTTTCGGCTGGTGCAACCTCCTCGAAAAAGTTGCGCCAAGGTTGCGCCGGTTGCGCCAAGGACGGCCCTCCCGGCTGGCTGTGACGGTCCATGTCACCCCCGCCCGGCAGCCAGACCCGCGCCTTCGGTTTGCCGGGCCGGTGGACTTCGTGCTTCCTTCGCACGAAACCCGCTCGCTTGAGCGCGTCGGAGGCTCGCATTTCATCGGCCCTGGTGATCGACTCAAGCAGCCGCAGGTTCGCGCCAACGATTGCCTCTCGGGTGTCGAATCCACCGGGCGTCCGTGAGGTCTGAGCCCAACTCGCCAGGGCCGGCTCCCATTCGTCAACCGCCTCCCAATTGCTGTTGCGGACGTTGCTGGCAGCCTGCTCCGCTGGCGTCAGCCGCCACGGTGCCCCGTCCCGGTATGCCTCCACCGCCGCCTTCCAGATCGCGTCCCTGTCGCGTTTCGCGCCGGGGCCATCAATGAAGGCCCCGCTGTCCTTGCGATGCGGGCAGTCGATCACCAAGAACCGCCGATTGCCTTCCTTGTCGGTTAGGAATCCGTCGCCATTGACGGCTGCCACCATCACGAACTGCCGGGGGAAGGTTTCTTCCCGCCGGGCATAGGGCGGGCGGAACGTGTCGCAGTTGGTTGAAACTGTGGAGCGCACCGATGCCGCCTGTTTGGCGGTCGTCATTTTGTCCAGCTCGTCGAAGTCGTAGAACCAGGCGCGGTGCATCGACATCGCCTGATCCTTGCCGTTGTCGGTGTCGCGGCTGGTGACATAGAACGCTCCGGCCAGGGCTTGCCAGAACTCGGTCTTGCCGATGCCTTGTGCCCCCCGCAGCACAACTACCCCCACCGATGGGCAGCCGGGCTCATAGATGCGAGCAACTGCTTCGATCAGCTTGCAGCGGATCATTGCGGCGCTCAGCGAATCATCAACGCTCAGGTAACGGGCGGCGATGGCATCCAGGTCGATCGTGGGCAGCGTTGGATCGGCAGCCACCCGCTCCAGGTACTCCCGCACCGGATGAAAGCTATGGGCGCGGGCCACTTGGCGGGTGCCGTCGAAGCAATCAACCTTGTTGACCTTCCAGGTCGCCTGCTGAGCGCAGACGTACAACAGTTCCTCGGTGTCGGCCCGCAGGTCGCGGCCATCGAACTCGATGCGGGAACTCAGCAGGTTCATGCGCAGACGATCGCCAACGCCAGCCCCTAGGGCATTGGCCCACGAGCCTGCGTTGGCGCTCCACTCCGGCACCGCCCCGGCGCAGGTAACAAGCTGCGCCTCTGGTGGGGCATCAGCCGGTAGCGGCTTCGGCGGCGGGGCTTGCTTGTGCTGCTCGACGGTGACAATCCGCCTGGCGGAGTCCACAGGGAACCCGATGCCCTTTGCTGCGCCAGCCACCAACTGGCGCACCGCATCGCGGTTAAACCCCGCCAGCACGGCCAGCCGCGCCAGGTGACGCATGGCCAGCGGCTGCCAATCCACCCGTAGGTTGCGGTCCCATTGCTGTGACAGCAGGCGGATCAGCTCACGGGCCTTGAACCGCTCGATGGATTCGAACGCCCCATAGGTCGCGGCCTTGAAGAACTCACAAGCGCCCCCCTTCGGCCCGGCCAGGTCAACGGGGAAGAACGCCAATCGCAGCCTGCTGCGATTCAGTCCTGCAGCGATCAACTGGGACCAGACTGCCGGGTTATCGCGGGCGTCGGCGTCATAGATCAACAGCTCCACCGATGGCGCCAGGAGTTTGTGGGCCGTGACCCCAGCGATGCCCTGCACCGCCTGACAGGTGGCCAGGTGCAGTCGCAGGGCATCCTTCCAGCCTTCGGTGGCGATCTTCGGGTCACCGCTGCCGAAGGTGACGGCGCTCTGCGGCTTCCCGACCCGGTTGAGGTACTTGAGGCGTTCGCCGTTGGGTGCGACAGGTGGATCGTCGCAACGCAGTTGCCCGAAGTCACCACCGAAGGGCAGCAGGAGGCCCCCGGTCACGTGGCCCTGGTAGCGGTAGCCCAGGGCCGCGGCCTCAGTTGGGGTGACGCTGCGGGCGCCGTAGTCGATGGCCACCTGCACGGCGTCATCGCTGCCCAGTTCATCCAGCAGTTGTTGGCGATGGGCGGGAGATAGCGCAGCGGCAGGGCTGACCCCGGTGGGGCAGGTGGGGGCGACCGTGGCACCGTAAAAATGGGCGGAGGTTTCTGGTTTTAATTCCCCCGGTTGCTCTGGCGAGAGCAGTTGGGCGATTTTCATTCGCCATCCCCCGCGACGATGACAGCGGGCAGCCGATCGCCTGGGCAGACTTCAGCCAGGGCCTGCATCCCCGGGTTGTGGATCGGCTGGCGGCACAAGGACAAAGTGACGAGGGACATGGCTCAAGACCTCGAACCTGAGAAGGTTTCGACCGCTGCCGGGTCGATCCGCCGGAAGCTGGTGAAGGCCGACTCAGTGGCTTCCGGGTGCCACTGGAGCGGAGCTGCCGTGGTCAGGCCCCCACGGCGATAGTGCATCCCCTCACTGAATGGTGCGAACGATTGGCGACGAAGCCGAAGGAGGGTTTTTGGATGAATCCCTAGACGGACGGCCATCTCAGGGGTTGGGATCCACTGGGCGGATACGGAGGAAGTCATGGAAGTTACCGGGTGCCTCACTCCCAGCTTTCCAACTTTCAATTCCCCCCTTTTTCAGGCCGTCCAGCCTCAGGCCCGCTTGCTCTGCCAGAGCTGCGCATCGCTTGGGGTGGTCAGATGCACCTGCTTGGCTGGGTGGAGCGCCTCCTGATCGTTGAGGCTCCTAGCTGTGCAGTGCCATCAGGTCGTTCGGGCTGATAAAGGGCGTGAGATCGACAGAGTCAGGGATGGCTGACCACAGATTCAGGGGGCTGATCCTGAATCAACATCCATCGCGGTTCCCCGGGGCTTGTCCATGCCCTCAGGCAGGGAAGGCCGCTTCAAACGCCGCAGCAGTGGTTGCCTCTGATGCCCACCTGTAGCTGCTGGCATGGACCGCCAGGCTGTGGCCCATGGCGGAGGCGATCGCTCCCACTTCCACCCCTCGCTGGTGGCACCGCAGGCTGTAACTGTCCCGGAAGGTGTAAGGCCGCAACCATTCCCCCCTGGCGGTGTAGATCGCCTTCAGTTCCTTCCATTCCGGTTGGATTCGAAGGAACTGCTCCACGTAGTGGCCATTCAGCACCCTGAATCCACCATCACGCCCCTCTGGGATTTCCAGCAAGCCCGCCACCATCGCCCCGGTGATGTTCCAATCCTGACGCTCTCCAGAGGCCATGTGCAGCGGCGCAGGCAGCAGCCAGCGGGGCGCCGTGAGCTGGCCGCCGCAGTTCTTCCGGTAGCTGCACCACATCCTCAACACCCCTTGGTCGTCAGGTTTTGGGACCAGATGCTGCAACTCGATGGGCCGCAGCCCGAACAGGGCCAGGGCACGGAGCACGTTCGCCCAACCAGGATTCCGGCGATCCACTCCCTCAATGAGGTAGAGCATTTCCGAATCAGAAAGGGTGGCCTTGGTCCGCTTCTCTGATGTCTTCCCTCGAAGGTTCTTCACGATCGGCGCCGTGATGGTCCAACAGGCCGCCGCGTGATGCCTGGCCATAGCGTGATCGGTCAGGTTGCGGATGGCGATGCAGCAGGCCGCACGGCTGGCCGCTTTGCCCTTCCACCGCTCAAGAGTGCGCTGGAGGAGCCCATGCCCATCGTGAGGTGGGTTCGGGCCATCCAAGATCCGCAGGGCTTCCTCCATGTACTGCTGGTAGTTGGACTTCCACGTCGCCGGGAGGATTTCATTCCGCCCATTCATCAGTTCCGCCCGCAGGCCATCCACGGCGGAGCTCCAGTTGGTGCCCGTCTTCATGGTGTCGCTGCCATCCACGACCGTTTGCAGGGCACCCTTCACCGTCTGCTGGCCGGTTGCCACGATCTGGTAGATCCTGCCGATCAGTTGCATGGCCGCAGCCTGGCTGGCTGGTGACCATTCCAGAGGCAGCGATGCCGACTCGACCTTGCCGTTGGCTGATCGCACCCTGAGCTGGATTCGGCCACGGTTGTTCGAAACGGTCCATCCGGCCCTGCCGGTGCGGATGGCGGAACGGAATCCGGCCTCCCATACGTTGGCTGCTTTGGTGGTCGCCATTGGTCATTTCCTCTGAGGCCAGTTTTCCGCAAGCGCGGAAAAAACGCGGAAATTTCCGCACCTTCAGCTTACTTCGTGCTCCCGGCTGTTCCTTGCAATTCCTTGCCGTCACAGAGAAGCGTAGTTGTCGCAATGGCCCGTAGGGGTCTATCACCCAAATGATCCGTGGGGGCTGGAAGGCCCCTTTAAAGTATTCAGAAACATTGGGGTTTTTGCGAGCCGCTTTGCACCCGTGCGTATGTCCCGTGACGATAGGTTGACAACATTAGGCATCAGCGAAATCCCGCGACAACGCTTCAGTTAGCTCATCTAGGTCAGGCTTTAATCATCTGAGTCCCTAGGCTTCCTCCGCTTGCAGGCGTGGCCGATATCGCTCAGTTAACGAGTTAGAAGCGAACACGCAAGCCACCGCCGTATCCATACTGGGAAGCGTTGGTGAATGTCTCGTAAGAGGCATTAACGTAGAGAGATGTTGAATCGTTAAATTGCAAGTCAACACCAGCGGTTATATTTAAGCCATTGGTCCCCAGGTTCTGGCCCTCTGTCTTACATGATTCGCAGGCGCTGGAGGCTTCAGAGAACGTCGACATCATTGACTTGTTAGAGCTATTGTTCGCAAGTGCGTCCACCTGATAGGCCACCAATAGTGAGGGCCGAATGCTCATTGTTTTTGATGTGTTCAGAGGGATTGGGCTGGTGCTGAACTCAACGCCTGCAGTCGTTACAAGGCTATTAGATGTATTGCCATTTACGGAGAGTGCGAGAGCATTGCCTGATTCGGAGAATCCTGATTGTGCATAACTGCCCCAGGCAAGTCCTAGAAGCGGCTTGATTACTGCCTGGGTGGGCGAGGACGGTTTGGTGAGTGGGAATGCGTAGTCAGTTTCGATGGCAGCAGTAAACCCATTGCCGTTTGTGTTGGAGGTGAGGGAGGAGTCATTGCCGATAAAAGCGATGGATCTGCTTGCATCGATATTAAAGCTGCTGTAGCCCAGCAGTCCGCGCACATGCCATTGCTCTGAAGGCCTGTACTGGGAAAAAAGGTTGAGGCTATTCACGCCTGCGTTGATTGAGGCGGATGATGTTGAGAAATTGTTGGCATATGAGGTACCGTAGCCGTAACTCACACCCACACTCCATTGGTTGGAGGGGTAGTACTCCAGGCCAATACCACTTGAAAATACCCCAGCATTGTAAGAGGCCAAGTCGGCGTTGCCGCGAACGGAACTGCTGTTGTTCTGGGCCAAGGCAAAGGCACAGAGTGGATTCTTCGCCTTCTTGCCGTTGATGATCCAGCCGTTGTTCAGGCATTGCCCAGCCTGGGCAAGCACCGTTTCGCGCTGCTGCTTAAGGGTTTCAAGTCCCACAGATTGGAAGGCCGCATAGGGCTGGGCGGAAAGCGAGTTCACGGCCGACACCAGTTGGTTGCTGGATGGCAGCAACACCAAGTTGTTGAGGGCTTCCACAAAGCCAGAGCTCATTCCCGCTGCTTTGGCCTGGCCTGAGGTGAAGCCAGTGGCACCGATGGCATTACCACTGTTGTTCTTGTTGTTGGTGGCGACGTCCGTAAGGGCGTTAAAGGCTCTGTCCAGAGATCCTGCCAGGCAGAGGGCATTATTGCTGCCGTTGCCCAGTGCCTGCATCGCGGCAGTGGTGGCTCCGGTAGTGCTATTGGGTTTCCACTGCACTGCGAAGGTTTGAGGATTATTTAGGGGGTTCTGACGCAGGGTTGTGCCGAACCGCAGCAAAGCACTGCTCACAGACGACTGATCCAGATTCAGGCTTGAGGATGAGGCGAAGTTGGTACTGTTGGACGCGTCAACGACAGTGTAGACAAAGCCCGGAAAAGGTGAACCACCCCCGAAGGGGATCAGCGCAGCTGTGCCGGTGAAGTCGGTCACATTGCCAGTTACATTGATGCGGTCGTTCTGCGGCCCCCGGATTTCTGCTGCAATCGTGCCGCCGTTCAGGGTGAGATTCGCAGCGGTTAGGGTGCCGATCGAATTGCCAGGAGCAATTATTGCACCAGGATTCAACGCCGTGCTAGGCAGAAGACCGTTGCCTCCGACTAATCCGCCAGACTGAACTGTCAGTGAAGCGGACGGTGCAATCGAGCCGTTGATGAAGACTCTGGCACCAGTGCGTATGGTGGTAAGCCCTGTGTAGGTGCTGTCGCCGCTGAGCGTCATTGATCCATTGAAGGTCTGACCAGTATTCTCTAATGTCAAATCTCCTTCTCCGCTGAAAACCCCAGTGAAGTTTGAGTTGCCAGAATAGCCAGCAAGATCGATGCGGTTCGTGCCGGCGCCTGATACCTTTTCTAGTAGCCAGTTATCATTAGACGAGTTGGTGTTAATTATCAGCCTGCCTCCACAGAAGGTGGTGGCATAGGGATTTGCATCGTTGGCGGGATTGCCAGGGTCTATGCAATCACCTGTTGGAATGGGTGTATCTCCGTTGTAATGCAGAAAGACCCCGGGGCGGCTCCCTGATGTTCGGTAGACGATGGTTCGGTTTTCGCTAAGGCCAAAGATGCGACTGAAAGCCCCACTCACCGAGCTGTCACTGCCTGCGGTTATCAATGGGATCCAATAGGAGGCTGTAGTGCCAGTAACTGAGCCGATCGAGAGAGTGCTGTTTTGAGGGGAAATCGTGAGAATGCCGGCAGCACTTATCAAGTCGCTGCTGGCAGGATTTACGGAGAGATTGTGAAGAATGGCACCGCCGCCATAGCCAATGTTTAGATCACCTGTGAAGGCCAGTCGGCCGATCGGTGAATCCATATCGCCAGGAACCAACATACCTTGAATGGAGCTCTTTCCCGTGCCCGGCAGGGTACCTGAACCTTCGATCACCGTAGATAGGGCAGAGCCGATGCCGGCATAATTGGAAATGTTGCTGTTGTTTTTAAGAGAAAGAGTACCGCCGGCGATGGAGATCCGGCCGGTGCTCTCAGTGCCTTTGCTGAGCCCATCCAGGGAGAGCAGCCCACTTCCAGCTTTCCGCCAGCCCTGGGCAGAGGTTAAGCCGCCGGTGAGGGTGAGGCTGGAGTCTTCCGTCACGTTGAGGCTCAGGCGCGAGCTGCCGGTCAGAGTCAGCGGCGCCGAAATAGTCTGAGTAGTGCCGCTCTCGTTGCTGATGGCGAACCCATTGCGGCCGGTGAGTGTGATGGGGGCTCCATCGATTGTGTAAGATCCAGTCCCAACCCCATATTCAATTCCCTGGGCCTTGAAGTTGGTGATGTTATTGGTAGCCGTTCCACCAGTAATGGCATAAGGAGCCTGGAAACTGATCAGGCTAAAGGGAGTGCCTGGGTTAGGAAGTTGAGAGGATGTCCAGTTTGTGTTTAGGCTGAATGGGCCTGAGGCTGCGTTCCAGCACACCACGTCATCAACCGCGCTGCAGGGGTCTGGCGGTGGAGTGCTGCCCCACTCCTGCAAGGTGATCGTCACGGGATTGCCGGCTTGAAGGGTTCCGTCCCACTTGGATGGAACCTGTAAGGTCGGAAGCGACGAACTACCAGGAAAGCCGGTGTACGGATTCTCATCTACGGAGAATCCGTAGGCAGCGGCAAAAGATTTGTAAGGATCTTGGTTAGTGTCAAATGCTGTAGCAACATCCTGCGTGTGCCAGAACGCCGAATAGATGTTGTAAGCAGGATTCCCGTTTTCATCGGTATTGGTGTACCAATTAGCAGGGTTCGCCCAAACGGTATTGATCAAAGTGTCGCCAGTAGGCAGCGTGGAGGCCAGCGAACCCCAGTTGATTGCTTGATTGAGCTGGGTTTTGATTTGCCCGACCCATTTTGAAACGGGACAGTCCATTGTGGAGTTGCAATATACCTGGTTGTCTAGAGTCTGGTTGGAATCCAGCGGCCACTTGTTTGCAAGCCAGACAGCAGCCGGTGAGTTGGCCTGCGAACGATCGTTGATATTGGAAAAAAGTACGACAGCGTTGTTTTCATTTTTGGGTGCTGTGGTCTGTAGATTGCCCCCTGGCGAGTACAGCGTAAGGGTTACGCTGTTGTTGCTGCCGCTGTTGGGCGTGATGGCCATGATCATCACATCAGACGTAGTGCCACCTGAGAGATTGGTGAAGTAATTATTGCTGCTAACCAGGAACATCCCAGGCTGCAACTTGGCAGCATCACTGGCAGACACCTCCATCGTTGCTGCGTTTTGGGTGTTCGGGATGATAATATTGTGGTTTTTTTGTTTGGTTTTCCAGAGAAGTTGAGCCGAAATATCGCTTGGTGTTGGGATATAGGCTGTTGTTGTTGTGCTCGGGCCGGTTGGAACGCCTGTGAATTGAAGGCCCGTGAATCTAGCGGATCCGTTGTAGTAAATTTTTGAAGGGTCTAGTGTTGTGGTGGCGGCGTAGTTGTTCGCGACTGCTAAGTTGCCAAAGATGCTTGCTGCAGGGATATTATTGATGGTAGAGCCCGTCACGGTTGCTGCTGGTAAATCCGATTTGTACGGTGGGGAATATAGTTTAAAGCTGCTCTTCGCTTGAACGCGTCTCAGAAAATCTCCCCATATGTTATCAAAAGAGGATGTATTTATGTCCGCTGCCACTGCATTGGAAATGAGGTTGATGGCTCCCGGGATCACAGCCTGACCGGGATTTAGGATGAACTGGTAAGCCTGAGGATTGCTGGTCGGAGCGGTGCCAGGTGGGAGGCTGAATGGGCTTCTGACGTTATTAGAGAAAGCTGAGGTTAAGAACTGATTGCTAATGACTAGGTCTCCGTAGCCCAGCTCCTTTGCAAAGGTGGTGTATTTGCTGTAAATTGCGCTCCGCGTTAGGGTCGGTTTAATTCCAATCGAGTTCAGCCCTGGCGCTGCAACGGTTGAGGGAAAGCTAAAATTATTTACCCAGCTAATGTCAAGTGTGTAAGGGTTGGTTGCTGTTGCAAATTCATACAACTGACTGTAGCCTGGGCCAATTAAAACGGTGCCAGGTGATTGGCCGGTTTTGATGCCGGTCGGGTCTGCCAAAATGATCTGCAAGGTTCCGCCTTTTCCCCCCGTTGGCAATGGGAAGGAAGTAGAGCCAGTGAAGGGTAGGGAATTCCAATTGATATTGCCGCCTTGATTGAATCCGTAGAACCATCCCAGGTTGCCACTAGTAGAGGATGTGAGGCCAGATTTATTATCAACGGTGATTGTTGTTTGCGCATAGGCATTCAGTTGCGAGCCGCAGGCCAAAAGACAGACTGAGCCCAGGGCGCCAATGGCTGCTGCCCTTGACCCTTTCAATAGGGGCTTGAGTGCGTTTTTGATTGGGCTGCTCATTTTTCTAAGCAATTTTTGCAGGGCGCGTAAATATGGACGCCGTTGCGAGGGTGTTTATGTCCGTCGAGTCAAGCTGAGGAATACCTCAAGTCAACCCCTTTGCTCCTTTGGCTTGAGGCGTGCTCGATTCATGGTCGTGCGGTTGCTTTTGTGGGCTTTGTTGGTATGGGACCCAGGGTGGGCTCCCATTGGCTACCAGGCCATTTCAGGCGCTCGCCTTCTCAGACGCGTGCGCAGGTCGCGCTAGGAGCCTGTTGCGCGTAGATCAGCGGCCGAGCTCTCCACAGACGCCCATAAATCTGCCCAGATCCCAGTGACAGCAATGGGTCTGGCCACCAGAATGGGGCATGCAGAAGCCCAAGTCCTT